>CAWUNB010000007.1:0-18517 GCA_963923745.1 uncultured Thiotrichales bacterium | reverse complement strand
CGAGTCAAGTGAAGGGATCGGATGTCGACCCAATTTTGTTGCGTCCGGTAGATGATTTGGAGTTGACCGTTCGGTCAGCAAATTGTCTCAAAGCCGAAAACATTTATTACATCGGTGACTTGATACAACGTACTGAAGTAGAGTTGTTGAAAACGCCAAATTTGGGCAAGAAATCCCTTACTGAAATTAAAGACGTGCTGGCGTCAAAAGGGCTGTCTTTGGGGATGAAGCTAGAGAATTGGCCACCGCCTGGTTTAAAAGCGGAAGAGAAACCCCAGGCTTGATTGATTGTTGTTTCATGTGATTTTTTCCATGGAACAGGTGACTACGGGTAGAAAGTTATGCGCCATCGTAATAGTGGGCGGCAGTTAAGCCGCAATAGTAGCCATCGTAAAGCCATGTTTAAGAATATGGCCAGTTCGCTGTTCAATCAAGAAGTGATTCGTACCACCCTACCTAAGGCAAAGGAGTTGCGCCGTACCGCTGAGCCACTAATTACCTTAGCTAAGGTTGATAGCGTCGCTCACCGTCGTTTGGCTTTTGCTCGCCTACGAGATTCTGCTGCGGTAGCTAAATTGTTTGAAACCTTGGGGCCTCGTTATAAAGAGCGCCCGGGTGGTTATCTGCGTATTTTGAAAATGGGTTTTCGTCCTGGCGACAATGCCCCTATGGCATTGGTGGAGCTAGTTGATAGGGAAGATCCAGCAGCTGCTTAGGCAATTAATTGGCTGCGCTAAGTTGACGTAACAAATGTAACAAGGCCGGCATTGCCGGCCTTTTTTTTGTTCAATTCTACTCTTAAGAGCACTGGTATGAATTTTTTGCGGACTAAACCAATTACGACGGAATACCAAACTGAATTGCATCGTTGTCTTACTGCTTTTGATTTAACTTTGTTGGGTATTGGTGCCATTATTGGTGCTGGGATTTTTGTATTAACGGGTGTAGCTGCGGCAACCAAAGCCGGACCGGCAATTGTTCTTTCTTATGTCGTAGCCGGCTTCGCTTGCGCTTTTGCAGCATTAGCTTATGCAGAATTAGCTTCTGCTGTTGGCGGTTGTGGAAGTGCTTATGGTTATGCTTATGCAGGGTTAGGAGAAATTGTCGCTTGGATTATTGGTTGGGATTTAATTTTGGAGTACGGTGTAGCAACACCAGCAGTAGCCATTGGTTGGTCAGGTTATGCAGCTAATGGTTTTAGCGCATTGGGTTTTCCGCTGCCTATTGAATTATTACACGCACCAGGAGAAGGAGGAATCGTTAATCTACCAGCGTTGGGAATTATCTTGTTGTTGGCTGTATTGCTATCCATAGGTGTCCATGTCAGTGCCCGTTTCAATGCTGCTATGGTATTAATAAAATTATTAGCTATTTTCGTGTTTATTGGAGTTGCTGCTTTTAATGTTGATGCTACTCACTGGACTCCTTTTATGCCCTTCGGTTGGAGTGGAGTAGCTTCTGGTGCAGCACTTATTTTCTTCGCTTATATCGGCTTTGATGCTGTTTCCACAGCAGCAGAAGAATCAATTAATCCTCAGCGAGATCTACCAATTGGTATTTTAGTTTCATTAGCTGTTTGTACTGTTATTTATATTATAGTATCTGCTTTATTGACAGGGATTGTGCCTTATCAAAACTTAAACGTTGCGTCTCCTGTCGCTCAAGCGCTATTAGGGCTGGGGCACCGTATTGCTTCAGGATTCATTGCAACAGGGGCTATTGCTGGATTAACTACAGTCATGTTAGTACTCTATTATGCTTTGACTCGTATTTTCTTAGCGATGTCTCGAGATGGGTTGCTTCCTCCTTTTTTTGCCACCGTTCACCCTCGGACTCGTACTCCAGTACGGGTTATTATGATTAGCGGATTATTGATGGCATTAGTGGCTGGATTTACTCCAATTGCTCAAGTAGCAGAATTGGTGAATATCGGTACCCTTGCAGCTTTTGTTTTAGTATGTTTAGGGGTTATTATGCTGCGCCACACTCACCCAGAATTACCTCGTCCGTTTATTACTCCTTTTAACCCTTTGATCCCATTATTGGGAATGTTATTTTGTCTATACTTAATGGCTAGCCTACCAATGGTTACTTGGTTAAGATTTTTTCTATGGCTAGCTGTCGGATTAGCAGTTTATTTTTTTTATTCACGGCAACACAGCGCCTTAGCAACTGCGGGTACTAGTTCGGGTCCAGCATAAATCATCCCACTATAAAGCTGAATAAGACTTGCACCTGCAGCCCGTTTAATTAAGGCATCCTGGGGGGTGGTAATACCCCCTATGCCGATGATAGGTAGTTGGTGACCGATTATCTTGTGTAGTTGTTGCAAAACATAGGTGGAGCGATTAAATAAAGGTTGACCTGATAACCCCCCTCCTTCTTGGCCATAGGGAAGATTTATTACCCCATCTCTTTGGATAGTGGTGTTAGTTGCAATAACACCATCCATCCCTGTAGCAAGTAAAGTTTCACCTATAGCAACAATTTCTTCTTCCGTAATATCAGGTGCAATTTTAACAACTAGCGGAACATAGCGATTATATTTTTTAGTAAGCTGCTCTTGGCGAAGTTTCAGGGTGGTAAGAAGTTTTGATAATTCATCTGCATTCTGCAATTGCCGCAAATTAGGAGTATTAGGGGATGAAACGTTAATGGCAACATAGCCTGCTAAGGAATAGACTCGATCTAAACAAAATAAGTAATCTTCTATCGCTTTTTCTACTGGTGTGTCACGATTTTTGCCGATATTAACACCAATAATACCGTTGAATCGGCTAATACGTAACCGCTGAACTAAATAATCAACACCACGATTATTAAACCCCATCCGATTGATAATCCCTTGAGCTGCTGGCAAGCGAAATAGTCGTGGCGCAGGATTACCTCCTTGTGGACGAGGAGTAACAGTACCCACTTCAATGAAACCAAATCCTAATTTTTCCCAGGCATCGATACATTCACCATCTTTATCCATACCAGCACCTAATCCTACTGGATTAGGAAATTCAAGTCCCATTACTTTTACTGGGCAACTAATACGGGAAGGTAATAATTCAAGTAATCTTAGATTGTTAGCGTAACTCAAAATTGTTAGCGCTAAATTATGAGCTGTTTCAGGAGAAAATTGGAATATCAAAGGACGTAGTAAGGAGTACATAATATTATCCTAATTTAATTAAAGAAATGGATTGCCTTTTTCTAGCAGTGGTTTTATTGCAGTTAACAAACTTTTAAATAAATGGCGATTATTGGCTTCTTCTCCAGCCAGTAATGCTTTGAAATGGGATCGTTGGGTAGGTGTAGTGAAACAAGATGGGCAGTTATCTTTAATTATAGGTAAGCCTGTTGCTTCAGCGAATGCTGCTGTTTGGCGTTCTCGCACATAAACAAAGGGACGAATAATACGTACATCCCCTGCATCATTAACGTAATGAGCTTTCATGGTTTTTAATTGTCCTCCATGAAACAGTGACATCATCAAGCTTTCAGCTAGATCATCCAAGTGCTGGGCTAGGGCTAAAACGTTATAGCCTTCTCGACGCGCCGTGGTATAGAGGATACCTCGGCGCATTCGAGCACAGAAGGAACAGTAGGAATCTCCGTCCATGTGGTGGAGGGCTTGCTCTAAAATAGGCTGAGACTCAAAAAAGAATGGCACACCTAGAGCAGGGACTTGTTGTCGCAGCGGTGTGGGATCAAACCCACCTACTTGAGGATCTACGGTGGCAACCCCCACTTGGAATGGTACTGGAGCGTGTCGTTGAAAATGAAGCAGGCAGTGGAGCAAGGACCAGGAATCTTTACCACCTGATAATCCTAGAAGGACCCGATCTCCAGGGCGAATCATTTGATAATCGGCAATCGCTTGTCCAGCAAGACGAAGCAGGGACTTAGGAGGACGGATCACGGGATGAGAAACCTAAAGTGCTGATGAGAGATTAGTATGCTACCCGAATATACCTCCAGTCGCTGGGATATGTCAGACCAGAACAGTTGCCAACCACATTTCAACCAATCAGAGATATTTCTAAACCATGAATCCCTACACGCTGGTTATTTTTACCATGCTCGTTTTAGGTATTGTTGTGCAGCTTTGGTTGTTAACTCGCCAGGCGGCCCACGTGCGGTATTATCGTCAAGGAGTACCCCTGTTATTTGCTACTCAAATTTCCTTGGAAGCTCATCAAAAATCAGCCGATTACACTATCGCTAAAGCCCATTTGGCGCGGGTGAGCGTGGTAATCGAGGGGGGACTATTACTACTTTGGACTCTGGGAGGAGGATTAGACGCATTAGATCAATTTTGGCGGGGAGTGTTAACAAATCCGTTGATGGTAGGAGTTGCTTTTATCCTCAGTGTTACCTTGCTAATGACTTTATTAGAGCTGCCCTTGGCCTGGTATCGCACCTTTGTGCTGGAAGTCCAGTTTGGTTTTAATCGCACAACAACCAAATTATTCATAGGGGATATGGTTAAACAAATGACGCTATCCCTGATACTGGGAGCACCTTTAGTTGCCGCAGTGCTATGGATTATGGAGCACGCAGGAGCCTGGTGGTGGTGCTACGCTTGGGGAGTATGGATGGGCTTTGGTTTGCTTCTGAATTGGGCCTATCCTGCTTTTATTGCTCCTCTATTTAACCGTTTTACGCTATTAGCAGACGAAACTTTACTAACTCGGGTAACACAGTTAGTCCAGCGCTGCGGTTTCACCAGTGATGGTGTTTATGTTATGGATGGTTCTCGCCGCTCTGGTCACGGCAACGCCTATTTCACCGGGCTAGGTTCCCACAAACGGATTGTATTCTTTGATACCCTGTTAGAGAGCCTGGCGGTCGATGAGGTGGAGGCAGTACTGGCTCACGAGCTTGGCCATTTTCATCACCATCATGTTCGCAAGCGCTGGATTATGGTGGGATTTTCTAGTTTAGCTGGACTAGGATTGTTGGGATGGTTGGCTCAGCAGCCGGCTTTTTACCAGGGACTGGGAATATCTACAGCCTCTTCCCATGCCGCGCTACTGCTGTTTATGTTGGTCGTCCCTTTGTTTGGATTATTTTTTTCCCCTCTGTTGGCGAGGCTGTCTCGACACCAAGAGTTCCAAGCAGACGACTACGCTGTCGCAATGAGCCAACCCCAATCCCTGGTCCGAGCTTTGGTACGGTTGTACCAAGACAATGCGGGAACCTTAACTCCCGACCCGTTGTACTCGGCTTTTTACGATAGCCACCCTCCAGCACCAGTGCGGGTAGCTCGGCTGTGAACGCTCCCTCTTCCCTTGCTTTTTTTGGGCAAGGGAAGGGGTAGTAGAAATTAGGAAAGGGAGATGCGTTCTGCCACTACTTTTTGGTAGAGACCACCAAAGAAAGTTTGCTTGTTCCAGCGAAACTGTTCACGGTGGTGGGCGTAGCTATTAATTTCTTTATCCCAAAGGGAGGAGGCGTAAGGTTCCAGTGTGCGGAACACCAGCCACATAATTCCCTTCATGGGGTGCCAAGACCGAGGGCGGTGGTAGTCCACAAAGACAATTTTTCCCCCGATAGGTAGTTGCTCCAGCAAGTTGTTAACAATGCGGGTCTTATAGTCTTCAGGTACTTCATGGAGCAAAAAGAAACAGCAGATGCCGTTGTGATCCTTCCCAGGGAGAGCACCAGCAGCATCAGCCAAGTGGGCCGTTGCTTGGGGATAGGTGGTCAGCTTGCGGCGGCAGTACTCGATTTGGATCGGGGCAACATCTGCCACTATCAGCCGACCGGTGGGACCCACTTGGCGTGCAAGACGTGCTGAAAAATCTCCGTAAACACAGGCGGTCTGTAGTACCCGCTGACCCGGAGCAAATTCCTGAGCGGCACTATCCATAAGCCGATTAGCATTTCCCCAAAGGATGGAAGACACCACCAGGGAGCGATCAAGCAAAGACCGACCAAGTGGGCTTAAATAGGCCCAGTAATAGGTACGGTGCAAGTAGTCTGGAAGGGGAGGAGGAACATCCGACAATGGAGGAAGGGCCTGATCCGCAGGATCAGCGGTGCAGATAGCGGTGTCGGAAGGGGAGACTGAGCTTATCGTGTCAATGGACATGGAAACGGTAGCGCCGACGGTGAGGGCCGAGCCGCCAGCCCCTCATTCCAAGGGGGAGTGGCCATGGCTAATTTCGGAAAGAGACGGAACGGTCCGAAGAGTCATCTGGAGAGGGATGCCCCTGCCCAAACTCGGTGCATTGTTTGAAAGGATCTGACTGGTGTCAAGGAATAGTGGTTGTTCACCCACAAAACTAATCTTGTTCCTCCTGCCTGGCTGCAAAGGCTGTAGTAAGCGGACGACAGCCAACGCAACTATCTAGCTCCCGCTCATCTCGAATCCAAGGCTGGCGGCTACGCAGCGTTTCCGGCAATCCTAACAACGCCTGACGGGCACTGGTGATAGTTTGATAGTGACCGTAGAGCAAAACATACCAATCCCGCCCCTCCCAAAGGGTGTGGGCAATGCGTGCTTCATCTCCTAGGCCATGACGATTGGCATAGCGCTCTAGATCATCGCTGCGGTAGCTCCCCAAGAGTTGTAGGGCATAACGCTCTCTGGAAGGCCGAGGGGGAACCGGAGAAGGTTCCAGAGATAAACGGCGCTGAGACAATTGTTCCATGGCTGGAGCCAACACAACTTCAACTCGGCGGTTGCTCGGGTGGGTGGGGTCTTCTGGACGAGCTGGATGGTGTTCCCCCAGCCCAACTGCCACCAGATGACTAGGATCCAACCCCAATTGTTCTAGATAGCGCACGGCAGCTCCGGCACGAGCAGCAGAAAGCTCCCAATTTGAGGGGTAAATAGCCTGAATCGTTGGCCCTAGGGGGCGATTATCTGCGTGACCTTCTACGACGACTAAACGATCTGGGTGTTGCTGGCTTGCCCAAGCGATAGTGGTTAACTGTCGCTGCCCAGCTGGTGTTAGGCGAGCTGTCCCTGGATTGAACAGGAGAGTGCCATCCAGCTGTAACAGGGTGTAACGATCGTCGGGAGAGGATAAAACAGGCAGTGAGAAAGCCGGTGTTTGGACAATCTGTTGCGGAATAAGCTGAATTTTCTCGGGAGATATTGCTGCCTCGCGGGGTAACAGCCAATCCTGAGCTGAACTCGCCATGAGGCTATTCAGCCATAGATGTTGGGAGCTAAAACCATCAGTTGTTTGTTGGCTGGCCAATAGCGGCTGTATAGCCAAATCCTGCCTCAGGGTATTTAACTCTCCGGTCAGGTTTTCAATTCGTCGCTCCAACTGGACGCGATCTACCCGTTCCATTTGTTGGAGTGCGTTGCTGGCTTGCTGTTGGTTTTCCTGCTGATGGATCTGCTGGTGTAATTGCTCGACCTCCGCTAATGCCCCCTGATGAGCTTGTTCCAAATCGGCCAACCGCTTGGCAAGCAGAGCCAAGTCAGCCGCTGGATCCCCCTGAGCTCGGTGACTACCTGCTAAATTTTCTAGAGCCTGCCAGGTGTGTTCCAGTTGTGCGCGGGTTTCTAGGTAACGGCCATACTGGAGAGCAGCAAACCCAATCACAGCGATCAGGGCAACGACGAGCCAGGGACGCCGGGAAGGGAAATGAGGTACAGGAACAGAGAAGCTCGTGTTGGGAGGAATAGCTCCCAACACTTCCTGCTCAGCCAATACCCAATCATCCAAGGCTCGACCGTGACTCGCTCCCCGTTGCAGGTAGAGGTTGTAAGCCCGCCGATGGATAGCTTCCTGCTGTTCAGAAGTCAGGCGATCGAAGTTATGCACAGGAGTCACCCCAAGGGTGTTTATGGAATATTGTCCCGGCTATTTTAGTCAAAACTCAGTGAGTTCGGTTTGACTGCGCCCTAGCCACTTTTGGTCTTAGTATCCATTTGATGCTGGGGATCATTGGGGTTCTGGAAAATAAAATGAAACTCGCCTGGATTTAGCTCCACGTAGTCTACGGTCAAATTATTGAGTACTTCTCCAAAAGCTTTACTGATAACCACGGTCACTCCATAGTGCTCACTCTGTAGATCTTCTTCCTTGGGCTCGTCAAATCCCATGCCATAGTCTAAGTCTCCTTCCTTAGTACGACGGACTGCAATACGCAAAGCTAACCCGGCCATACCACCACTGGCAGCGGCTTGCTGCACTTGAGTCGCTGCTTGTTCGGTCAGATGAATCATCGTTTCCTCCAGTAAATATACTCAGTCAGTAACTAATTCGCTTTATCTACAATAACTTCTATCCGCTCTCCAGCTATTTTGCCTGCGGCACTCTGGGGAAAATTAGTTTCATCTCCTTCTTGAATAATGGCATCCGCTAAGGTTTCTTCTTGTAAATAATTGTGGAAACGTGTTACCGCTTCCACTAACAGAGGAGAACCTCGATAGCGCAGGATGATATGATCAGTTACAGCCAAACCAGTTTCTTTCCGCAGGTTTTGGATATACCGATTGAAATCCCTAGCTAACCCTTCTAAGGCTAATTCATGGCTGATGGTAGTTTCTAAAATAGCCAAGGTACCATTGTCTGCCAGTACTACCCGCCCGGGACCTCCATCATAAACCACAGCAATATCGTTTTCCTCGATTGGTACAGCTCCTTCTACTAAAACCAAAGAATAATGACCCTGGGAAGTAATAGCCTGTTGCAACAGGGCTGGATCCAAGGTTTCTAATATTTTCTTGGCCTCTGGAAGACGCTTACCTAATTTGTTACCTAGGGTTTTATAGTTAATTCGTAAACTAGTTGTAACATTTTCTTGACCCAGTGCTAATGGTTCAATCATCTTAAAATTACACTCTTCTAAGATCTCTCGCCGTAGCGCTGGATTTTGCAAAATGTGCTGTTCTGCTTCATCCTTAGGGCGAATTAATAATTTACCCAAAGGTTGGCGAATTTTTATTTTGCATTGGTTTCTCAGGTTAAGGCCAATGTTCTTTAATCGAATGACTGTGGCAACCTGAGTTTCTAAAACATCATCTAGCAATTCGGTCATTACCTGGGGATAAGGACAGAGGTGAACGGATTCTGGTGCGTTGAGATCAGCGCTACGTATCAGATTTTGGTACATTTCCTCACTGAGGAACGGTAAAATTGGTGCCATCAGTCTAATGAGGGTTCCCAAGACTTCATACAGCGTTTGATAGGCAGCTGCTTTATCTTCATCCATAGAGGATTTCCAAAAACGTCGTCTGGCTCGACGCAGATACCAATTAGACAACTCGTCGCTAAATTGTTCGAAGCGATCCATAAAGCGATGAATAGTAAATTGGCTAAAAGCAATATCGGCTTCCCCAATTAGCCGTTGTACCCGACTCATAATCCAACGATCCGCTTCTGGGCGCTGGCCAGGAGGAATGGGCATTAATCCTGGATGCCAACCGTCTGCTTCAGCGTAAGTCATAAAAAAGCTATAACAATTCCACAGAGTTAATAATTTACGAGTGACTTCCTGATCCGGATGTTGGCCAGCAGTTTCTTTGTCATGGCGCAAATCAGGGAAATGTAAATTAGCGGTAGGATTTTGCGAAGCATACAAGTAGCGCATTACCTCGGCACCTAATATTTCTGCCGCTTCATCAAAGAAAATAGCATTGCCCTTAGATTTATGCATTTCTTCGCCCCGTTCGTCATGAACTAAGGCGTGCCCCAGCAATACTTTAAAGGGGGCTTTATTTTCCATCATGGTACTCATCGCTAATAGGGCGTAGAACCAATTACGGAATTGACCTGGAAAACATTCCACAACTAAATTAGCGGGAAACCAACGATCCCATTCGTGACGGTTGTGGTTATACTGTAAAGTACTGAAAGGAACAATACCAGCATCTAACCAAGGATTGCCCACATCGGGAATTCGGTGGGCTACACCACCACATTTCTCGCAGCGAATATGAATGCCATCCACGTAGGGACGGTGAGGGGAATGACCAGCAAATTCATTCCACCCAGCAATAGCGCGTTGCTGTAATTCCTGTTCACTGCCAATGACATCAAACCAATCACAGTGATTGCATTGCCAAATTGGCAACGCCAAGCCCCAGAAGCGTTTCTTGGAGATCATCCAGTCCCCCATATTCCGCAACCAATCCTGTTCCCGAGCTTCTCCATCGGGAGGAATCCAGCGCACGGTGGGAACTAGTGCTTGAATCCGGTCCCGCCAATCCATGCGGATATACCAACCATCCACTAATCGAAATACCAGAGGTGTTTTGCAACGCCAGCAATGGGGGTAAACATGGGGGTAGGCTTCTTTAGCCACTAGCAATCCCCGGGTTCTTAGATCGGCCACGATGAGATCCGTCACCTCTTCTACGTTACGTCCTTCCAGCTCAGCAAAACCTGGGATGAATTCGCCGGTTTCCGCTAAGGGGGCAACGTTAACCAATTGGTGTTCTCGACCAAGAACATAGTCCTCTGCCCCACAACCAGGGGCAATATGGACAAAGCCAGTTCCCTCGGTGCCGCTAACTTCCTTCCAGGGAATGACTCGATGGCATTCCACCGCAGTACGGTTTACTCCTGGGGTGGGACCAAAAGGCCCGAGTCCTCCCGCCATTTGCTGGGCGGGCAGGTGATCAAATGGTCCATGGTAAGCAAGTCCCAGTAGAGCGCTACCGGAAATCTCTTCCATCACTTCGCACCCTCCAGCTGACCCCTTAAGGAGGGTGTCTAGGGAATGGAGGCGAGTAATCTGTCGTTTCCCTCCTGCTTCCAATTCTTGCAGCCGAGCGTGACTGAAGTTCTCTTTTCCCACGTAGTAAATCCAGTCCCCCTGCCGCACTTTGAGATAGGTGTTGTCCGGATTTAAGGCAACTGCCACGTTAGAAGACAGCGTCCAAGGAGTAGTAGTCCATACCAGCAGGGCTTCCCGTTCCCGGTCCACGAGAGGGAAGCGTACAAACACTGCTGTGTGGCTGGTGATACGCCGACCCTCAGCGATTTCCATCTGGGAAATACCGGTACCACAGCGCCAGCACCAAGGCATGACATCAGTGCCCCGATAAACATGGCCTTCGTGGTGGCATTTCTTGAGGAACGACCAGATGGTGTAGTTATTTTCTGAGGAAAAGGTGAAATAGCTTCCTCCGCGCTGGGGGTGACCCAGGCCAGCAATCAGGGCCTCTGGGGTGTCAGTCAGATGCTCTCCGCGAGGTGTCTGGATGGTGAGGGCGGATCGGCCCTCATGAAGGGCATCTCGCAATGCCCGCAAAGTGGCAGGATCGTCCCATTCCATCCAGTAACCTAATCGTATGGATTGCTCAGTCTGGCGGGCGGCAAAGGTTAGTACCCGTTCTTTGCAATCCCGAACGAAAGCGTCTATCCCATAGGCGGTGATATCCCGTTTACTAGCAAATCCCCGCTCTTTCTCCACTTCCACTTCTACCCATAGTCCCTGACAGTCGAAACCATTCTGGTAGCGAAGGGCTCGACCGTGCATGGCATGGTAGCGTTGAAAGATATCCTTAAGAGTGCGGCCCCAAGCGTGGTGCACTCCCATCGGGTTGTTAGCAGTAATAGGCCCGTCTAAAAACGACCAAGGTTCCCCCTGATGGTTTTTCTCGCGGAGTTTGCGAAAAATCCCAGCCTCGGACCAAAAGGTAAGCATACGGCGCTCAATGGTCACGAAATCAGGGTGCTTGGGCACAGACGGGTACATGGTCAACGACTCCTCAAAGTCAGCAATACTCAATTAAACGACGGTTAAAAAGCCGGAGTACTAGCGGTATTGGGGTTGAAGGGCAGCGATACGTTCTTCTAGGGGAGGATGGGACATAAACAACCGCTGCAAACCCTCTGCTAGACCACCATTGATGCCAAAAGCCGCCATTTCTGAAGATAATTGGGATGGTTGGTGGATGGCTTGTAACCGTTGCAACGCTGCCACCATTTTCCGGGGGCCGGCTAAATTGGCCGCTCCAGCGTCTGCCTGAAACTCTCGTCGACGGCTGAACCACATCACAATGGCGCTGGCTAGGAAGCCCAACAAAATTTCTGCCACAGTGGACGCAATCAGATAGCCAAAACCGGGGCCACTGTTCTCTCGTTCATCATTGTTGGAAGACAAGGCTCGGTCCACCAGGTAACCAATGATGCGGGCCAGAGCAATCACAAAGGTGTTGACCACTCCTTGGATCAAGGCCAGGGTGACCATATCTCCGTTAGCAACGTGGGACACTTCGTGGGCCAGCACTGCTTCCACTTCATCCTGGGTCATGTTTTGTAGTAAACCGGTGCTAACAGCTACTAAAGCATTATTACGGCTAGGACCGGTGGCAAAAGCATTAGGCTCAGGGGAATCGTAGAGGGCCACTTCTGGAGTGGCAATACCAGCCCGCTCCGCTTGACGGCGTACTGTTTCCACTAGCCAGTACTCGGTATTATTGGCAGGTTGTTCAATAACCACGGCCCCGGTAGAGATTTTTGCTACCCACTTGGACATGGCTAGGGACAACAGCGAGCCTCCAAACCCCATGACGGCGGCAAAGCCAAATAGGGTTGGTAAGTGCAAACCGTGGTGGGAAAGGTAGCGGTTTAGGCCCAGTAGATGGACAGTGACTCCTAATACCACCATGATGGCGACGTTGGTGACCAGGAACAGCAGGATGCGTTTCATAAAAACCTTCTTGGGAGTAGGGGGGCGGTTGCCGATAGCTGTTAGTTTACCCAGGGTAGTTGGGGAAGCGAACCCGCTCCCTAACAGTGAGGAGCGCCACCATCGACACCTACGATGTTATCCCCTACAACAGTACACCCCTTACTGATACCCATCCGGCTAATTTAGCGGCCATTGGGCGGTGGTTCGGCTTATCTCCCGCTGACCCAACTGGTTGTCGGGTATTGGAATTGGGTTGCGCTGCAGGGGGGAATATCATTCCCTTAGCTTGGTACCACCCAGGTATGACTTTGCTAGGGGTGGACTTGTCCTCTCGTCAAATTGCGGCAGGTCAAGCTATGGTGGATAGGTTAGGTCTGGGGAATATCACCTTGCTGCGGGCAAATATCCTTGATTTAGAACCAGCAACGTTAGGACTTTTCGACTATATCTTGGTCCACGGGGTATGGTCCTGGGTCTCACCTCAGGTGCAAACCCATATCCTCACTCTGTGCCGAGCTTGTTTAGCACCCCAAGGAATTGCTTACATTAGCTATAACACGTTGCCAGGCTGGCGGATGAGGGGAATGGTGCGGGATATGCTGTTATTCCATACCTTGGATCTGTCAGAACCAAGGGAACGATTAGCGGCCGCTCGCTCTTTTCTCCGGGAGTTAGCCGTTAGTATGGCGGAAGACACTTCAGTGGTGGGACGTTATTTGGCCCAAGAAGCCAGAGAATTGAGTCAAGCCAATCCCTCCTATCTATTTCACGAATATTTAGAAACAACTAATACCCCAATACTGTTTGCTGATTTTGCTGCCCAAGCGGCCGAGTATGGGTTGGAGTATCTAGCAGAAGCTGAATTATCTAGTATGTTTCCTTCCACTCTGCCACTAGCAGCTCAAGGGTTGGTTGCCCCACTGGAAGCATTAGTGGAGCAAGAGCAGTACATGGATTTTGTCCGTCATCGCCATTTTCGCAAAACTCTGCTATGCCACGAAAACTCTGAGTTAGACAGAGATTTAGATCTAGATCAGTTGCGGGAATTTAGTCTTTACGCGCAGTTGCGCCCGGTTGACGAATTTTGCCGTTTAGAGAAGGTGGAGACAGAGGATTTTCAAGCGCCGGATGGTACTCATTATCAGGTCCATCACCCTCTTACGAAGGGCGCTTTACTTTATTTAGCTGAGATATATCCCAGTTCCGTAGCTTTTACCGAGCTAGAGGCCATTGCAGTGGCCAAAGTGGTGGAAGCTGGAGGGGGAGATTGGACTAGGGAGGGAGACCTGCTAACTAGCGAGCTATTCGCGCTTTATGCTCACCGAGCGGTGCGCCTTACCCAACAACCCCAGTCTCTCTACCAAGGATTACCCCTTCAACCTCGCACGCATGGACTAGCTCGGGCTCAGGTTGCTGCTGGGTTGAATCATCTGGCAACGATACGGCACACTACTCTGGAGATTGATCGCCTGGCAGGTAAGCTAGTGCTGCTCATGGATGGCACTCGGACGGTGGATGGTCTGGCGGTGGAGTTAGCAGCGGACCTAGCCCAGCAAGCGGCCGAGGAGGTGGTGACTGGTGGTACAACGGTGCCAGAGTTACCCCCAGAAGCCCAATTCCGCAGTAGTTGTCAGCGATTAGCGCTGTTGTTTGCTCGAAACGGTTTGTTAGAAGCGGTTTAGTTGAAAGAAATCGGTACTAGAGGCTTCACCCGTTTGGGTAGGTCTGTATAATCCGCCCCTCTTGCGAAAGTGGCGAAATCGGTAGACGCGCTGGTTTTAGGTACCAGTGGGGCAACCCATGAGAGTTCGAGTCTCTCCTTTCGCACCCCAATTCTTAAATAGTTACCCCAAATTCTCTGGGGTTTCTTCAAGTCGTTAGCTCCTTCGCTAGCAAAGCCAGTCCCATGAGGTATACCGATGCACGTTTCAGTGGAAACTGTCCAGGGTTTGGAGCGCCGGATGACGGTGAGCATTCCCGCCGAGAAGATTGAGAAAACGGTGGCTGATCGCCTCAAGTCACTGTGCAAAACTGTACGGCTAGACGGTTTCCGGCCCGGTAAAGTCCCCTTAAGCGTAGTAGTGAAACGCTTCGGAGGAGCAGTTCGTTTGGATGTAGAAGAGGAGGTTATTAAATCCTCTCTGGCGGAAGCTGCCACCCAACAAAAACTGCGACCAGCTGGTCCACCTCAAGTAGGGTTGTTATCTTCTTCCCAAGCTTCTGCTGATGGGGAATTTCGCTTCGAAGCTGTTTTTGAAGTTTACCCAGAAGTTCAAGTGGTTCCTAAAGACGAGTTGTCCATCGACAAGCCAGACGTTGAGATCACGGAATCGGATATTGATGATGTCATCGAAAAATTACGTCGTCAGCACCAGGAGTGGGCGTTAGTTGAGCGCCCGGCTCAGAAGGGCGATCGCTGTGTTATCGATTTCCGTGGCCAGATAGAGGGCGGTGAGGAATTCACCAGCGATAAAACTAACGGTGCTGCTATTGTTATTGGCAACGGCGAAAATATAGAAGAGTTTGAGGAACAATTGGTTGGTATAGTAGCGGGAGAGGAAAAATCAATCCCGGTTGCTTTTCCTGAATCCCATCCAAATGCTCGTTTCTCTGGAAAGACCATTACTTTTCAAGTAAAGGCTAGATCAGTAGAGGAAGGGCAACTACCAGAAGTTGATGGCGAGTTTATTGCTCTATTTGGAATAAAAGACGGGACGTTGGCTGAATTTCGCGATTCTGTTCGTCGGCGTGTAATTGCAGAACGGGATTCTGCACTGAAAAAAGTGATGAAAGCTAGGGTTATGGATGTTCTTTATCAGAATTACCCCATTCCCGTACCAAACTGCTTAGTTGATCAGGAAATGGAGCATTACTCATCTTCCCATGAAGGTGGCGAAGGGGTAAAAAGCGATATTCGTGAGTTGGCTAAACGGAGAGTAGCGTTGGGAATACTTTTTGCGGAAGTTGTGAAAACGCAAGGAATAGGGGTAACTCCTGAGCAGATAAAAACTTATATCGCTACCATGGCGGAAGATTTCGAATCTCCTGCTGCTTTAGAGCGTTGGTACCTTGCGGATCCGAAACGCACTAAAGAGTTGGAAGTGACCATCCTGGAAGATAGTGTTGTAGATTGGGTACTTTCCTTCGTTCGAATTAATCCAGTCTCTGTTCCCTTTAAAGACTTTCTTGCATCAGCTAGTTAGTATTGTAGAGAGTTAATTGCTTTATCGCAGATAGAGGGTGAGTGATGGCTTATAAGTCAACGGCTGAAAGTGTAAGTGAGGCGATAGCGTTAAACTTGGTGCCGATGGTGGTTGAGCAGTCGGCCCGGGGAGAACGAGCCTATGATATCTATTCGCGGCTGCTAAAGGAGCGAGTTATTTTCCTCGTTGGCCCCGTTGAAGACTACATGGCTAATTTGCTAGTGGCTCAATTACTTTTTTTGGAGTCAGAAAACCCAGATAAGGATATCCACCTATATATCAACTCACCGGGGGGATCAGTCAGCGCGGGGTTGGCTATCTACGACACTATGCAGTTTATTAAGCCGGATGTGAGCACCCTGTGTGTTGGCCAAGCAGCCAGCATGGGGGCGTTGCTTCTCGCAGGGGGGGCAGCGGGTAAACGCTATTGCTTACCCCATTCCCGGATCATGATTCACCAGCCACTGGGGGGATTTCAGGGGCAAGCTACGGATATTGATATCCATGCCCGGGAAATTTTGTTAGTGCGAGATAAATTAAACAACATCCTTGCTAAACATACGGGCAAGCCCTTGGGGCAGATTCAGCAGGATACGGAGCGAGATAATTTCATGGGACCGGAAGCTGCGTTGAACTACGGTCTGGTGGATGGTGTATTGACTACTCGCCAGGCTACTGCTGCTTCTTCAAGTGCAGGTTAGTATTTCAGGGGGGGATTATGAATAAAGACCGATACGGTAGGGGGGAAGACGGTACCAAGTTGCTTTACTGCTCCTTTTGCGGAAAAAGTCAGCACGAGGTTCGTAAACTTATTGCCGGTCCGTCAGTACACATTTGTGATGAATGTGTTGATTTATGTAATGAAATTATCCGTGACGAAGTGGAAGAAGAGGCCACTTTTTCTAAAACAAGAAAGCTCCCCGTTCCTAAAGAAATACGTCGTATTTTAGATGATTATGTTATCGGTCAAGATAGGGCAAAGAAAGTTCTCGCTGTTGCGGTTTATAACCACTATAAGCGCCTGGAGGTAGGTCATAAGAAGGATGAAGTGGAACTTTCTAAAAGTAATATTTTACTTATCGGGCCGACAGGTTCCGGAAAGACGCTGCTAGCGGAAACTTTGGCTCGTCTGCTCAACGTTCCTTTCGCTATTGCTGATGCGACCACTTTGACTGAAGCTGGTTATGTTGGTGAGGACGTTGAGAATATTATTCAGAAACTGTTACAAAAATGCGATTACGATGTGGATAAAGCGCAGACGGGGATCGTTTATATTGACGAAATCGATAAAATATCCCGCAAGGCAGATAATCCATCTATTACTCGAGATGTTTCAGGGGAAGGGGTTCAGCAGGCCTTACTTAAGCTGATTGAGGGGACGGTTGCTGCAGTTCCTCCTCAAGGCGGCAGAAAACACCCTCAACAGGAGTTTTTGCAGGTTAATACTGCTAATATTTTGTTTATTTGCGGTGGTGCCTTTTCTGGTCTGGAGAAAGTGGTTCGTGGGCGTACTGAAAAGTCTGGAATTGGTTTCTCCGCTGATGTAGTCAGTAAAGATAACCGTAAATCAGTAACCGATCTCTTAAATGATATTGAGCCAGAAGATCTGGTTCGTTATGGTTTAATTCCAGAGTTAATTGGCCGATTGCCTGTGGTGGTTACTCTGGGGGAACTAGATGAAGAGGCATTAGTCCGTATTTTAACTGAACCGAAAAATGCTATTACCAAACAGTATCAACGTTTGTTTAGCTTGGATGGTTGTACCTTAGAATTCCGAGAGGAAGCGCTAAAGGCTGTTGCTCAAAAAGCCATGGAGCGTAAAACAGGTGCTCGGGGTCTACGGTCTATCCTTGAACAGATCTTATTAGACACTATGTATGACTTGCCCTCTGAAGAGTCTATAACGAAGGTTGTGGTTGAAGAAGCAACCGTCAAAGGAGGAGCCAAGCCACTGCGTATCTATGACAGCGGTGACCAGAGAGTCGCCTTATCCGCCGGTTCGGATTGAGTTTGCACTCTCACTTTATGCTGATGCGCCTCGGAGCATTGCCCCGGGGCGTTTTCTTCATTGCTAGAGCCAGCCGCCTATCCTTCTAGTTTGAGGTACTTATTGATGCCGCAGCGAGACCCAACGATCACTGAGACATTCAAGGATCTAGTCGTTCCTATTTTGCTGTTACGTGATGTAGTCGTTTATCCCCATATGGTCATCCCTTTATTTGTTGGGCGTGACAAGTCTATTAAAGCTCTAGCTGCTGCAATGGAGGGAGATAGGCGAATTCTTTTAGTAGCACAAAAGAGTGCCGCTTTGGATGAGCCTCAATTGGAAGATATCTATCGCATTGGTACCCTTTCTACTGTTTTGCAGCTACTAAAATTGCCAGATGGTACCGTAAAGGTGTTGGTAGAGGGAGGGCAAAGGGTTAAAGTTACTAGTTTTTTTGATAGTAATGATTATTTTTCAGCTGAAGTACAATCTATGACAGCTGCTTCCATGGATGAAAAGGAAGCAGATATATTAACCCGTTCGCTTTTAGCTCAATTTGAGCAGTATGTTAAATTAAATAAACGAATTCCACCGGAATTAATGTCATCTTTGACGGGGATTGACGATCCTGGGCGATTAGCAGATACCATTGCGGCTCACATGTCGTTGAAAATCGAGGAAAAGCAAAATATTCTCGAGCTAGAGGATGTGCGTTCTCGTTTAGAAC
>CAWUNB010000006.1:0-19339 GCA_963923745.1 uncultured Thiotrichales bacterium | reverse complement strand
TCAAACGCAGGATCAAGGGATTGTCGGCCATACCCTGATCGCCCCAGCGTTTGGCAATTTCCCCGGATAAGCGAGCGCCGATGGAACGATTGGTATTGCGCACCGCGTAGTGGAACTCGCCACCGGTTTTGGCTTCGATGACGGCCAAGGTGTCTTGCACCATCTGCTCGGCTAATTCGCCCTTATCAAAGGGCTCATTGCGGGGCGATTGGCAGAAACGGGGTTTGCCGTCGTTGGCATCAGCGGAACGGAGAATGGGAGTGAGATCCAAGCCTTGCTGTTTGGCGGTCTGGCCGGGCAACACTTCCAGGAGATCCGTGCGACCAATTAAATCGGTCAACTGACGCACGCCCAATTGGGCCATCCATTCCCGGGTTTCCTCGGCGATGAAGCGGAAGTAATTCATTACCCACTGAATTTCTCCGTGGTAATGCTGTTCCCGCAAGGCATCGTCCTGGGTCGCTACCCCGGTGGCGCAGTTGTTCAAATGGCAAATCCGCAGATATTTACAACCCATGGCTACCATGGGACCGGTACCGAAACCAAAACTCTCGGCCCCAAGAATGGCGGCTTTGATGACATCCAGCCCGGTTTTTAGCCCGCCGTCGGTCTGTAAACGAATCTTGTGGCGCAGGTTATTAGCCCGCATCACTTGCTGGGTTTCTGATAGCCCCAACTCCCACGGACCACCGGCATACTTAACCGAAGTAAGGGGGCTGGCACCGGTACCGCCGTCGTAGCCGGAGATGGTGATGAAATCGGCATAGGCTTTGGCCACCCCAGCAGCGATGGTACCCACCCCGGCTTCCGCCACCAATTTCACCGACACCATGGCTTGGGGGTTGACCTGTTTTAGGTCAAAGATCAACTGAGCCAGATCTTCGATGGAATAGATGTCGTGGTGGGGTGGCGGAGAAATCAGCGCTACCCCTGGTCGGGCAAAGCGCAAACGGGCGATCAGGGAATTTACTTTATCCCCAGGCAGCTGACCGCCTTCTCCCGGCTTAGCCCCTTGGGCAATTTTAATTTGCAGCACTTCGGCGTTGACCAAGTAGGCCGGTGTCACGCCAAAACGCCCAGAAGCCACTTGCTTAATTTTCGACATGCGCTCGGTGCCGTAGCGCACCGGATCTTCGCCCCCTTCCCCGGAATTAGAGCGTCCGCCCAAACGATTCATGGCGGTAGCCAAGGTTTGGTGGGCTTCAGGAGACAGAGCACCCAGGGACATGGCCGCAGAGTCAAAGCGAGGCAGAATGGCTTCTATTGGTTCTACTTCATCTAAGGGAATAGCCGTCCGATCCCGGCGCAGGCCCAATAAATCCCGCAGCGTGGTGGGGGGACGCTCGTTCACCAAGCGGGCATAGTCACGATAGGTCGGGTAATGACCGGTTTGCACCGCCCGCCGTAGGGTGGAAACCACGTCCGGGTTGTAGGCGTGGTACTCACCACCGTAGATGAATTTAAGCAACCCACCGGTCTGGAGAGGTTGGCGCTGATTCCACGCCGCCTTGGCCAACGTCCGTTGCTCGGCTTCCAGTTCGGCAAACCCGGCACCTTGGACGCGGCACGTGGTCCCCCGGAAGCACAAGTCCACCACTTCGTCCCGCAATCCCACCGCTTCAAACAGCTGAGCGCCTCGGTAGGAAGTAATGGTGGAAATACCCATCTTCGAGGTGATCTTAAACAGTCCCTTATCAATGCCCTTGCGATAGGAAGCCAGGGCGTAATTCACGTCCTTGCTGTGCAACTGGCCGCTCTGGTGCATGGCCCGCAGGGTCGCGTAGGCCAGGTAGGGATAGACGGCGGTCGCACCGTAGCCGATCAGGGCGGCATAGTGATGGGGATCGCGGGCGGTGCCGGTCTCCACTACCAAGTTGGCATCGCAACGCAGCCCGGTAGCCACCAAACGATGATGAACCGCTCCCACCGCCAGTAGTGCGTGGATGGGTAGTTTATCTTGGGCAATGGCTCGATCCGATAACACCAACACCACTTGCCCGGCCCGCACGGCCGCTTCCGCTTCGTTGCACAGCCGCTGGAGAGCGGCGGCCAAGCCTTCTTCTTCTGGGTAATTCAAGGCCAACAACTGGCTAGGATAGAGGCCGTTGTTTTGCAGCTGGCGGAACTGGCTGTAGCTCAACAGGGGGGAATCCACCAACAGCCGAGCGGCATGATCGGGGGTTTCCTGGAATAAATTCCGTTCCGGTCCCAGACACGTCTCCAGGCTCATCACCACCTGTTCCCGCAACGGGTCAATGGGAGGATTAGTAACCTGAGCGAACTGCTGGCGGAAATAATCGTAGGGAGAACGAATCTGGCTGGATAACACGGCAAAGGGGGTATCGTCCCCCATGGAACCCACCGCTTCCTGGCCCTTTTCCGCTAATACCCGCAGAATCTGATCCCGCTCTTCCAGGGTGACTTGGAACAGCTTCTCGTAAACAGCCTGCTCCGCCGGGGTGGGAAATTGATCGTCGGTTTCTTGACCCGGTTGGAGGGCAATGCGCTGGGCGTGGTTGGTCAGCCAAGTACGGTAGGGCTGGCGGTCTTTCAGCCGGTTGTCGATGTCCTGGGGCAACAACAACTGACCGGTGTGGGTGTCCACCGCCATCATCTGGCCGGGACGCAGCCGTCCCTTGGTCACCACTTCTTCCGGTTGGTAATCGTAGACGCCGATCTCGGAAGCCAAGGTGATATGGCGATCGGTGGTCACAACATAACGGGCCGGACGCAGACCATTCCGATCTAGGGTACAAGCAGCATAGCGCCCGTCAGTCATCACGATACCGGCTGGACCGTCCCACGGCTCCATGTGCATGGAGTGGTATTCGTAGAACGCCCGCAGATCGTCATTCATGGTGGTGACGTTCTGCCAGGCCGGAGGAATCAGCAAGCGCATGGCCCGGAACATATCCATACCGCCAGCCAGCAAGCCTTCCAACATGTTGTCCAAGCTTTCCGAGTCCGATCCCTGTTGCCGCACCAAGGGCATCAGATCGGTCATGCGTTCCGGAGCAAAGCCGGGCCAATCCAGCTTGCCACCGCCGCCCCGAGCGACCGACCAATTCCGATTACCTTGCACGGTATTAATTTCACCGTTATGGGCCAGAAAGCGGAACGGCTGGGCCAAGCGCCACTGGGGCAAGGTGTTGGTGGAAAAACGCTGATGGAATACACACAACGGCGCTTCCAATCGTTCATCCTGCAGATCCCGGTAGAACACCGGCAGAGCCGCCGGCATGACCAAGCCCTTGTAGGAAATCACTCGAGCCGACAGGCTGGGGATATAGAACACCGGATCCTGGGGATTGATGGCCTTCTCGGTACGCCGACGTGCCAAAAACAAATGCCGCTCGAACGCCGTCTCATCCATGTTGGCCGGAGCGTTAATAAAAATTTGCTCAATGTGGGGCAAAGTGCGGGCGGCTTCTTCCCCACAGGCGCTGGGATCGGTGGGGACTACCCGCCAACCGGCTACGGTTAAGCCTTCGGCTACCAGCTCTGCGCTCAATCGAGTGCGAGCCGCAGCGGCTTTTTCACTATCGGGGTTGAGAAATACCAGGCCAGCGGCATAGCGATCCGCCAGAGTCAGCCCGGCTTCAGCCGCTACCGTGCGCAGAAAAGTGTGGGGTTTGCCGATCAGCAGCCCGCAGCCATCGCCGCTTTTGCCATCGGCGGCCACAGCCCCGCGATGGGTTAGACAAGCCAGGGAGCGAATCGCGGTTTGCACCAACCAATGGCTGGGCTTGCCGTCCATGTGAGCGATGAGGCCGAAACCACAGCTATCTTTTTCAAAGGATGGCCGGTAAAGCCCAGGGAGGTTGTGTTCGTTCATTGCAGATAGTTCACCGGAGTCAACGGTCGTCGCGGGAATAGGGGGCCCATGGGCCGGAATATTTGAGGCCCAATCCACGGAATGGGCACAAAGGGGTCTAGTCTACCTTGTCAAGGGCAGGCTTGTTAATGACTGTGAAAATTAGCTTCGCTCACTTCCAGCAAAATCAATAATGGCCTTAGGGATACCACTCAAGGGGAGAATATGGTCGACGCCTCCCAATGCCACTGCAGCCTTGGGCATACCATAGACCATAGAGGTAGCCTCATCTTGGGCAAGGGTCGAAGCGCCAGTTTGATGCATTTCCAGCAATCCAGTGGCTCCATCATCGCCCATCCCTGTCATGATAATACCCAGGGCTGATGCTCCTGCCGCTCGGGCAGCAGAACGGAAGAGTACGTTGACCGAGGGTTTGTGACGGCTTACAGGAGGGCCATCCCGCACTTGCACCTGATAACCACCGGGGGCAGTAGTCACCATCATATGCTTCCCACCAGGGGCGATCAGCGCCCGCCCCATCAGTACTCGATCCCCGTCTTTGGCCTCTCGTACTTCGAGGTCGCATAAGGTATCCAGGCGAGCAGCAAAAGCAGCGGTAAAGTTTTCTGGCATGTGTTGGACGATGACCAATCCCGGTACATCAGCGGGTAAAGCCCGTAGCACTTCCTCTAGCGCCTGAGTTCCCCCGGTAGAAGTCCCAATGGCCACCAACCGGGGACCTCCTAAGCGAACCATTCCCCGCCCAGTGAGAGGAGGCAACATTACATCAGCGGATAACTTAGGCTGGACTTGACGGGTAGCAGGCGGCATCGCCCGCAAACGCCGTGGGTTAACCCGAGCAGCTGTTTTGACTGCCTGCACCAATTGGGGACCATAGCTGGCCAAGTAGGAACGCATTCCTTCTTTAGGCTTAGCAATGATGGCCACTGCCCCAGCTTCCATCGCATCAATTGCCAACTTGGCTCCAGCTTCGGTATGACTGGAACAAACTACTACCGGAGTAGGGTGCTCGGTCATAAGCTGACGGAGAAAGGTAACGCCGTCCATGCGAGGCATATCCAAGTCCAAGGTAATCACATCCGGCCAACGGTTGGTCATCTTGGCCATGGCAAACAGGGGATCAGCTGCGGTAGCGATAACTTCAATTTCTGGGTCAGCCGTCAAGATTTCCGACAATAGCTGCCGAGCTACCGCTGAATCATCCACCACCATAACTTTGATGGGCTTATTCGATCCCGTTTCTGGCATCGTTTATCCCCCTAGCGTGCTACCACAGGCATCAATTTCCCCGACCCTCGGCGTAACCATAAACTTCCGTCTCGCAGATCTAAGGTCACCTGGCGATGGCCCTCCCCTCCTAAATCTTCTGTTACACCGCGAAAACCGTGGCGCTGTAGTAATTCTCGCCCCGCTGCCGCGTTACGCCGGCCAACATCGATGCTTCCAGCCTGATTATTTACTCCAAGGGCCGCAAACATATTGCTTCCACCGAATAACCCTACTTGGTAATCCACCGGACGGGTCCCCGTACGAGTTAAATCTTCCATGAACAGTGCAATAGCTTCGTCAGCATAGCGGGCATCCTTGGGACGATCTTGAGTCCAAGTGGGATCAGTGGGAAGCAGATAATGGCACATCCCCCCTAACTGATGGCGGGGATGCCACAGAGTCATAGACACGCAGGAACCCAGCAGCGTTCGCAAAGTGAGAACGCCGCTGCCGAACCAGCGTTGGCCGGGGTATAGATAAATCTCCCGCACACCATGAACATTACCCATCAATCGTTAGTCCACGGACATCTAACCAATCCCGCAAGCGATCCCCCAATAGGTTGATAGCCAACACTACTGCAGCTAATGCCAACCCCGGCACCAATACCAGATGGGGAGCCACCAGCAGGTAGCGGGTACCGTCTCGGATTAATGTACCCCAGGAAGCAGTGGGGGGCTGGGCACCCAACCCCAAAAAAGATAACCCCGCTTCGGCAGTAACCACGGCAGCTATCCCAAAGGTTGCCTCCACGATAAGGGGCGCCATAATCAGGGGCAATAGGTGACGGATGACAATTCGCCCCTCCCCTACACCTAGTACCTTGGCGGCCTGCACATGATCTCGGTACTTCAGAGACAACACTTGGGCCCGAGCTAAGCGAGCGTACCCCACCCAGCCCACTGCCGCCAATGCCACCACACCATTGCCAATTCCCGGTCCCAATAACCCAGCTAAAGCGATAGCTAACAAAATTCCTGGGAAAGCAAGGAATAAGTCCATTAATCGCACCAACAGATGATCCCACCACCCTCCTCGCCAGGCAGCAAAGGTCCCTACTAGCGTTCCCAGTGTGGCAGATAGGGTCACCACGCCAGTAGCAATCCAGAATGAAACTCGAGCTCCCACCAATAATCGATCTCCTAGGGAGCGTCCTAGATCGTCATAACCCAAGCTATTGCCCCCATGAGGCGGCATCAAAACTCGGCTAAGATTAATTTCGTTAGGCTGTCCTGCGAACCAAGGCCCGGCTAACGCACAAAAAACCCAGGCCAGTAAAATAGCCAGGGTTAGGCGATCGACCCAGCGGGACGAAGGGCTGACCATCATCCCCCCTTCGCGCCTAAGCATAGTCGTGGATCTAATCGGGCGTAGAGCAAATCGGTGCAAGTGTTTACCACAACGTAGCTCAAACTAATTAGCAATACCGCACCCTGGACCACTGGGTAATCTCGCCGGTTAATAGCCTCTACCATCAAGCTTCCCAAACCAGGCCAGGAGAATACCGTTTCGGTAATAACCGCTCCCCCCAACAATGCCCCTAGTTGTAAACCAATAAGGGTGATAATGGGTAGGGCAGCATTAGGTAATCCGTGACGCCAAACCACTCTGGTGGGAGATAAGCCTTTAGCTCGCGCCGTGCGAATGTAATCTTCCCCTAATACTTCCAATAGAGCCGCTCTTACCATACGGGCTAAAATAGCCGCCATTCCGGTACCTAGGGTAATGGCCGGTAGTACTAAAGAAGCCGCTGTTTCTCGCCCACTAACGGGCAACCAACCTAGACCAACGGAGAATGTCAGGATGAGTAGTGGTCCTAACCAAAAATTGGGTAAAGATAACCCTAATAAAGCCAAAGCCATCGAACCTCGATCCCAATAGGAACCTCGTCGTCGAGCGGCGATAACTCCTAAGGGAATTGCCACTAACAGGGCAATGGCCAACGCCGCCCCTGCTAATTCAGCAGTAGCGGGGATGCGCTCTCTGAGTAACTCCCACACTGGGCGGTGGGAGTGAAGAGACTGCCCTAGGTCGCCACTGGCTAACCCCAGTAGATAATGAGCCAGTTGCACAGGGAGCGCTTGATCCAATCCCAAAACAGAGCGGAGAGCAACCCGATCCCCAAGCTGGGCCGATTCTCCCAGCATCACTTCCACCGGATCCCCTGGAACTAAATGGATCAGAAAAAATACCAGACAAGACACTCCCAGCATGATAAATAGAGCACTAGCTACGCGAGATAATAAAAAAAAATTCACTGAGGATTATCCCCTAATCAATCGCTGACGGTGAATAAAATCCACAAAAGCTGTAGCCCAAGGATTGCCTCGAGTATGGCGTTGATGGGAATAGCAAGCTAAACAGTTGCGATAAATAATGCCATCTTGCTGATGAACCACACCTACCCCACGTACCATTTGATAGGCAAAAGCAAAACCTTCTCCTAAATTTTCCAAATGGGAATAATGAAATTCATGGCCAGGAATAATTTGTTGCGTACCCACCACGGGCCAAGGGTGGTGAATTGTTTCCTGCAGTTGAACGTAACCTCGCCCGATAGGACGAGGAGTCATCAGCACATCAACAGGCAGTGCCCCCACCATTGTATTGCACTGTTCTCCCCAGCGAATACGACGGGCTAAGTACATTAATCCACCACATTCAGCATAAACTGGTAGTCCATCATCAATAGCGCGACGAATATCAGTGCGGAGAGAAACATTAGCTTCTAAAGCGGTCATTTGTACCTCAGGAAAACCGCCACCGATAAATAAACCATCGACTACTGGCAAATACGGAGTCTGTAACGCATTAAAGAAAATTAATTCCGCACCAGCGGCACGCAATGCTAATAAATCGTCGGGATAATAAAAAGCGAAAGCCCCATCCTGAGGAATACCAATACGCACTCGAGGAGAAGGAAATGGTTCGATAACGGCGGAAGATGGTGGTTTAGGTGTAGCTAACGCTAGCAAAGCTGTTAGATCGACTTGGCTTCCCACTATTTTTCCAATTGTAGCTACCCGTTCTACCGCACCCTGGGCTTCATTGCTGGGTACCAAACCAAGGTGACGCTCGACAATGGCCAAACGCGAATCTCGAGCTACAGCTCCCAACACAGGTACTTCGGTGTAATGCTCTAAAGCGGCTCGCAACTTTGCTTCATGGCGTTGTCCCCCTACTTGATTAAGAATAACGCCAGCAATTTGCACAGTGGGATCGAATGATTGATAACCAAGAACTAGGGGGGCGATACCTCGAGTAATTCCTTGGCAGTCCACTACTAGTATCACTGGTATTCCCAATAATTTAGCCAATGCTGCGTTACTATTGCTGCCATCCAGCGCTAAACCGTCGTGAAGTCCTTTATTTCCCTCTACCAGAGTGATATCGGCTCCTGCTCCTTGCTGAGTAAAAATTTGACGAATCTCTTGGCTTTCCATAGTCCAAAAATCCAGGTTGTAGCAAGGACGGCCCGCTGCCAAACCTAACCACAACGGATCGATGTAGTCTGGACCCTTTTTGAACGGAGCGACAGTAACGCCCCGGGAGCGCAGAGCTGCACACAACCCCAAGGTAATTGTCGTTTTACCGGACGATTTATGGGCGGCAGAGATCAGCACAGTTGACTCTCAAGTATTTGGAAATAGCAGCCAATAAAAAAGGGCGCTCCCTTGCGGGAGCGCCCTGGTGGACAGAAAAACTTAAGCGTCTGCCTTGTGATAAGGATCAACCAACAAGCGAGGATCGATATCGGCGTCGGTCAAACTCTCCGGTAGGATGGGCAGGAGCCTGGCGACAACGAACACCAAGAATGAGGCAAAGGCAAATCCCGCAATTCCCAGCAATGCTTCATAGATGGTGGGGACATACTGACCCACCTGACCATCGCCAAAAGAGCTGTTCAGCACATCATAGCCCGGGAAAATACTCAGGGGATAAGCCTGGCCACCAATAATGGTGACGTACATTTGGGACAGACCACCCACTACTATCAGGGCGCAAGCGGCATACATGGCTACCCGATTGCGTCGTAAGGCAGGGGCATACAATAAAGCTAGAGGCAATGCAGTACCCACTAAGATCTGACCAACCCAGAAGACCTTGGAATAAATGCTCTCGCCATTTAACAGGAAAGCCTCCACTCCATGACGCTGAGTAATGTAGAGATTAGTCAGATGATAAGCCAAGAAGAAGTAAAAACCACCTGCGACGAAAGTCCCCAGCAAATTACGCAACCGAGCCAGAATAGCTTCCCCAATAGGCCGCTCGCACCAGTAGGACAGGGTCATCACCGTCATCAAGTAGATGGCCAAGCCGTAGGAGAAAGACAGCACAATAAACATGGGGGCCATGATGGCTGCGTTGTAAGCATCTCGTGCCACCAAGAAACCGAATATGGAACCAGTACCAGTAGTGAGCAGAACCCGCCACACAAAAATGGCTAACCCTGCCTGCTTAGTGTAGGGGTTCATCCGTCGTTCCATCATGGTCCACAGATAAACCACTGCTAAACCGATAAAACCGTTATAGAGCAGGATGTTCCAAGCAAAAATGGACTTAAAATTATAGTGGGTCATGGCGATGACAAGCCGATCTGGGCGACCCAAGTCCAATACCAGAATCATCAACCCGCCCACCAAATGGGCAATGGCCACCAAGGCAGAGAGACGGGATAACGGCTTGTAGGGGGCTTTACCGAAAACAGACGCTACCGAAGCAAGATTCAACTCACCCGATGCGGTAACGATGAGGAATACCGCAAACACATGGGGCAAACCCCACACGATCTGGTTGCTCATCCCAGTGACCCAATGCCCCTCGGTTTCCATGTAATGGGCCGCACCGAGGCCAACCAGGATCACCAAGAGCAGAACTGCCTGGACCGCCCAGTAGGCGGCCCCAATTCCCTTCATCTCACGAAAGCTGACGGTCTTCATTGTGTGATGTCCCAGAGTTCTCGTCAGACGCCTTGGAAACGGACGCCGGTATTCAAACGCAGCTCTTCCCGCAGCCCGCTACTGGGCTCTTTGGCAAGGCGCTGAGCAATCTCGCTGGCAGGATCTTTAAGATCACCAAAGGTGATGGCTTTATGACCCTCTTTATGACAAGCCTCCACACAGGCAGGTAACTTGCCAGCGTCTATCCGGGACACGCAGAGATTACAACCCTCCACCGTACCCATACCACGAGGAGTGGAAGACTTTTGATCGTGGGTCTCTTCGTGGACGAAAGAACGGGCCTTATAAGGGCAAGCCATCATGCAGTAGCGACAGCCAATGCAAATATGGCGATCCACCAACACAATGCCATCAACCCGCTTGAAAGAAGCCCCCGTAGGACACACATCCACACAGGGTGGTTTTTCGCAGTGTTGACAACCCATAGGCAAAGATACTTGCCGACCGGTCGCTTTGTTACGCAACTCAACTTTGCGTAACCACTGGGCATCAGTTTGGGGCCGATTGTGGCCCACTAACCCATTCTCTTGATTGCAGGCCGTCACACAAGCCTGACAGTCCGTTCCACACTTGCTAGTGTCGATCAACAGACCCCAACGGACTTTATCGCTTGCAGGCTGATCGGCGGGGCGGGCCTGGGCCAATGTCACCCAAGAAAGACCCGGTGCCGCTGTTAAACCCGCTACAGTAGCCGCTGCGGTGCCAAGAAAACCACGCCGGCCCTGGTCAGTATGCTCGTTGCTCATCAAACACCTCAGTGGAAACGATGGGGCGACGGCAAAGCGTCAGACGATACGACCCCTATCCAGCACAATCAAATGGGGCCGGTTTAACCGACCCCCCTACCGATCAAGGCTTGGTAGCGTGGCACTGGAAACAATCCAGACTGACGGCGGCGTAACTATGGCAGGCCTGACAGAACTGACCCTCGTCATTAACCGGCACGTAACTTCCGTCAGGTCGCTGCTGAGCGTGACACTTGACACAGCCCTTCAGGCTATGGGATTCGGTACGAATACCCTCTCGCATGGTCTGATCCCGCTGATGAAGGAGCAAACTCATGTGATTACGCCGCATAAATTGCGTATCTTCCACACAGTGGTCACCCCGCCCCTTGGGAGGGTCGGGAAGAGAAACGCGGTCAGCGGAAGCCAGGGAGGGGGCACCCAACAGCGCCCCCAAGAACACTAGGCCAGCTACCCGCAAAGGGGTGCTAAAACGAAACATGCTCGCTCCCGGCGCCTATTCACCCATGCCCATCTGAATGTACCCGGTGGGGCACACGTCAGCGCAAATATGGCAGCCCACACAACGGGCATAGTCGGTATAAACATAACGCCCGGTGGTAGCTTGATTCTTAGGTGTCTTCTTCACAGCCTCTTGAGGACAGAAGATCACGCAGTTGTCGCACTCGAAGCACATGCCACAGCTCATGCAGCGCTTCGCTTCATCCACAACCTGAGCTTCGGCCAAAGGAATGAGACGCTCTTGGAAGTTACCGATAACGTCGGCGGCTTCCACCACCACGTAATCCCGCTTGTTGCGATCGGTATACTTGAAGTGACCTAAGAACAACATATCCGAAGAAATAATTTCCTGAGAAGACCGATCTTCGTAATTATGGACGGCAAACTTGCCATCTGAAGTACCACGGGTCTGCTCGTGGTTGTATTCCTCCGGCTGTAAACCAGCCTCCCGGAGCTTATTCATCAAATCGAAGTGGCGCACATCCACTTTGGGACGCTTGCCCAATTCTTCACCCGCCAAGTACTTATCAATGCTCTCCACTGCAACAGCTGCTTGGCCGATGGCACTAGTCAACAAATGGGGGCGGACAACATCACCTATGGCGAAATAACCCGGCTTATTAGGCACTTGGAAGTGACGATCAGCGTTCATCAAACCACGACCGTTATTCAAACCTTCCAAACCAGAGAAATCTCCCCCCTGACCAATAGCCGCCACGATGATGTCAGCCTCCAGATCGACTTCCGATCCTTCTATTGGCGTTTTTCCATCATCCTTCAGGCGCTGTACCCGCAAATGGGTAGCACGGCCATCAGCCGTCTTGATAACCGCAACAGGGTTTAACCCCCCTTGAATATCTACACCTTCCCGCAGGGCATCATCAATTTCATGCTTAGCCGCTGTCATCTTATCGATGGGGGCACGGGAGATAAGCAGTACGTCCGCCCCCTGGCGAGCGGCCAACTGAGCTGCATCATGGGCGGTCTGGTTAATGATGATGTGCTCAGGACGATCCTTCGGATTAACCGCATCAATACGGCCTAGACGACGGGCCACCGAAGCTACGTCGATAGAGGTATCACCACCGCCCACCACTATTACCCGACCGGTAACGGCTTTCAACCGACCATCGTTAAACGCTTCTAGGAAGGCAACGCCAGTCAAACAATTGGGAGCATCCGATCCAGGGATAGGTAGCTGACGACCACTCTGGGCACCCATTGCAAAGACAATGACGTCGTAATCCTTTTCTAAATCAGCTAAGGCCACATCCCGACCAACTCGAGTGTTGAGGCGAACCTCAACTCCCATCGCTAAAATCCGATCAATTTCTTGAGCTAAGGTTTCCCGGGGGATACGGTAACCAGGAATACCCCACATCATCATGCCACCCAACTTAGCGTGCTCATCAAAAACGGTACAGGCATGACCGCGACGACGCAGCTGATAGGCAGCAGCTAATCCACCGGGACCACCCCCCACAATGGCAACCCGCTTACCTGTGTCAGCCCCCGCTGTAAACTTTAACCCTGCCTTCAGGGCTGAATCACCGATGTATTGCTCCACGGAGTTAATACCCACGTGGTCTTCTACCTGATTACGATTACAGCCGTCCTCACAGGGTGCCGGACACACCCGCCCCATTATCGAGGGAAAAGGATTGGCGTTGGTGGAACGACGGAAAGCATATTCTTGCCAAGTCACACCTTTTGGTGGCTTTTCAAGACCCCGCACAACGTCCAACCAGCCACGGATGTCCTCCCCGGAGGGACAGCTTCCCTGGCAAGGGGGAGTACGATGAACATAGGTGGGACACTTGTGGGACTTATCACCACTAAAAATACGATCCGTTAAGCTTTTCCACTTACTGTCACCGTCCTTGAAACGCCGGAAGGTGAGGCCCTGGGTAGCCGTGCCCGTCTCTGCTTTAATCGTTGCCATGGTGTTTTTCCTCTGCCAGGAATCGGTTGCTTTTGGTTCCAGGTGATGGCGTATGCCGTCGAATGGGAGAATCAGTCCTTAGTTCCCAATTGAATAGCGGTGCTAACGAGCTGGTGCACGCTCCCGATCATGTCCCGATCGAATTTGTAGTAGGGCAGCACCTTGGTGAACTGACTCTTACAAATGGCACAAATGGCGGCAAGGAAATTAACACCATGCTCCTCTACCACCTGATGCAGCGCCTGCATACGCGGGTAAGCGCCTTTGACACGGACTGCCATTAAATCATCCGTAAGCAAACCGCCCCCCCCGCCACAGCAGAAGGTACTTTCGTGGATCGTGCCAGGGGCCATATCCACAAAATGATTACAGCTGGCTTTAATGACTTCCCGAGGAATAATAAATTGCCCGCCAGGAATATTACCCATGCGGGAAGCACGAGACACATTACAGGAATCGTGAAAAGTAACGATTCGATGATCATTAGCCGAAGGATCGAGATTCAAAGCACCCCGTTTGATGAGGTCATAGGTGACTTCACAGATATGCTGAGGCACGGGATACTTCGGATCAAGAAAGTCAAAAGGACCAATCAAGGTATTCCAAAAACTGTAGGCAACTCGCCAAGCATGCCCACACTCGCCAACCACAATACGCTTAACCCCTAAATCCAACGCAGCTTCACGAATGCGAGCAGCCGCTTTTTTCATATTGGCGTAGGAACCAATGAACATGGAGAAATTAGCGGCTTCAGAAGCGTGGGAGGACAACGTCCAAGATATGCCAGCCTGATGGAAAACTTTGCCGTAACCTATCAAACCATCAATATGGGGCTCAGCAAAGAAATCAGCCGACGGCGTTACTAACAACACCTCGGCACCTTTCTCATCCAACGGATAACGAACCGCAGCACCGGTATCAACTTCTACGTCTTCTTCGAGGCCTTCCAGGGTGTTGCGAATAGCTGCTGCCGGCAACCCTAGATTGTTACCCAAGCTAAGGTTCTTACCGATAATCTCGTTACTGTACTTCTGACCGTAACCAATGCTGTCCATAATCTCCCGTGCTGCCATGGAGATTTCAGCGGTATCTATACCATAAGGGCAATAAACAGAGCACCGCCGACACTGGGAACATTGGTGATAATAGCTATACCAATCATCCAGCACTTCTTGAGTCAGCTCCCGCGCTCCCACCAATTTGGGAAAATACTTACCGGCAAATGTAAAATAACGCCGATAAACTTGACGCAGCAAATCTTGGCGTGCCACCGGCATATTTCTGGGATCAGAAGTTCCGAGAAAGTAATGACACTTATCGGTACAAGCACCGCACTTAACGCAGGAATCTAAAAAAACCTGAAAAGAGCGGTATTTACTCAGCAGATCCCCCATTTTGGCGATAGCGACTTCCTGCCAGTTATCTACCAACGCACCAGGGAAACCAAGTGAAGTGTTATGGGAAGGGTTGGTAACAAGAAATGGCTTGATACCCGCCATCGCTCCCGGTTTGATCGCGGGTACAGAGCAAATCGGATGCTCGCCCAACACTGGAATGTCGAAATCAGCCACACGAATTCTCCAGATAGGTCCGTTTGCAGGAAGCTAGGTGTTGCCTAAAAGCGGATTACAACCGGGCCGCCCAAGGTGCCACATGACGCTTATCGCGGGCGTCATCTACTTGATTCCGAGTTGGACTGAAAAACACACCAGGCGCGTGCAATAACTTAGAGATGGGGAAAATAATCATCAACCCAGCCACTAAAGTCAGGTGCAGCAATAGAATAGGATCAGCAGGTAAAGGCTTCCAATCAAACCGCACCAACCCCAAGAAAAATGCCTTCAGCGCTACGATGTCAGTATGAACGGAGAAAGTCATACAGGCACCGGACAAAGCAATGGCAGCCAATAAAGCCAACATTAGATAATCAGAAGGAGCCGAAATATAGCGCACCCGATCCACAAAAACACGCCGTCCAGCTAGTCCAGCTAACCCTAACAACATGCCAAGAGCGGCATACTTGCCGAAAGGCTGAACCAGAGCGACCCAGCTCCATAACGGATCCTGGAAATAGCGTGCATGGCGAAGCAACACAAGAGCTAGGGATACGTGGAACACCCAGCCAAATAACCAAGTCCATTTAGTGGACTTGAATAGACTCTCAAAAAACACCACCTCACGAAACACCCGCAAAACAACGCCGGTGCGAGTCAAGGGAGCCGGTGTCGTAGTAATCCGCAGCGGCGCCGGGACGCGAGCGTAGATCAGGATGCGCCGGGCCAAGCCGACCACCAGGATTGTCGCCGCTGCATAGAAGAGCAGCGCGTAGAGCACCGTCGCGAACGTCATGCTCAGAGTTCCTCAGAACCTAGAAGAAACTAGAAGGGGTCTCGAATGACCGAGACCCCGGATTTTTCAACTTAGATACAGCCAGTCGGCTTGGGCAAGCCGGCGTACCGACAAGCTTGCTTGGCTGGACCATAAGGGAATAGCTCGTAAAGATACTTGCTATTGCCTTTTTCTGGCCCCAGTTTCTTACCAATGGCCTTGGTCAGTACCCGCACGGCTGGAGCAATCTGATAATCGTTGTAATACTCCCGCAGAAAATTAATCACTTCCCAGTGACTTTCAGTCAGATCGGTATTCTCGTCCGCAGCAAAACGCTTGGCAATGTCCTCATTCCATTCGCTCAGGTTAACGAGATAGCCCTCTTCGTCTACCTCGACCTGTTTGCCGTTGATATCAATAGTTGGCATGGCTTGTCATCTCCGATGAGATTGGGCAATTAGTAAATCTACAACCAAGACTGGGTATTGGGGTACTCCACTACCAAATCGACGAAACCTGCATAATCAACCAGCTTGATGCCGTCGATCACTCGATTTGCTACACCCCGCGCATCTAAATCAGGTGCCATGGCATAAACAGATACTTGTGCCATCGCTTCCTGGACCAGGCCGGAAACTGAAGTCCCCTTAAGCGCCCCGTAAACACCGTCCTCAATTAGCAAAACAGCACTCCCGGGAGCCGCATGAGCCAAACAACTCTGCAGAGAATTACGCTCGAAAGGCGATTTGTTGACCGTATGCAACATGACGCTCTCCTCAGAAACTCAGGACTACGTCCTGTTGGGCCATTAAACCCGCCATTTCACTGCGGTCGACTACCTGCACGTCCACCAACAGGTCACTCTCAGACAACCCTCGTTGCTCCAAAGATTCCCTTTCTACATACAACTTCTCAATGTCATATCCTTCGAGAGCACGATAAGTTGGAGAGAAATTCTTCATCTCCAAACCCTTGGTGTTTTGTCCCTTGACTAATTCGTAGACGCCATCATCCAAGAAAGCCAGACTTACGTCCTGGTCAAAGGCCGCGCTAATCAGCACCACCTCCAATGACTCCAGGGCATAAATGGTACCGTAGGGTGCCTTGCGATTAACGAACATAAACTTCTTAACAGCCCCGCCTTCATCATCCATATCGCCAGCCATTTGTCGCCTCCCCGTCAATCACCGAAGACTACCAAGCGATCCGCTTGAATGCCTGCCTCAACTAACTGCCCCAAGCCAGAAATGCGAAAACCCGGAGCAATGTTGTGAGCATCCTTACCATTACGCTTGGCCTCACCCTCATCTAATAGCCCACGGCGCTGGGCTGCAGCGACGCACACCACAAGATCGATGCCATGCTGGGCCGCTAATTCAGACCAACGATTGACAATATGGCGATCGTCCTGGGGGGGAATGGTCAAACGCGTAGCGTTATTCACACCGTCGTGATAGAAGAAAACACGAAAGATCTCATGCCCCTTCGCCAACGCAGCCTTCACAAACAGATAGGCAGAATCAGAGGCCTGGTGTTGATACGGGCCTTCACTCACCATGATGCCGAACTTCATTACCGACCTTCCTCGTCAGGACATCAGAAGCGAATATGGGTGGACGCATTCAAGCTGTTGCGTGCCCCACGCCAGTTGTCAATATGGAACTTGGTAAACGGCAATTCCGTCAATTCAAAGAAACGAGACCAACCAATACGCTCCACCCAGTCAGCCAAACGCTCCCAATCCTTAGCATCAGCTTTATAGACAGCCAAAATCTTCTTGATAATGGCAGCCGCTTCGGGCCAACGGGGAGGATTGTTAGGAATACCGGCCGCCACTAATTTATGGAACTGAGGCTTACCGCGAGCATTGGAATTCTTGCCGCCGACCCAGATGGCCAACTTGGAATACTCAGGGTCATTAATCTGCATGGGGGGGCAGGGCGGATAGCAGGCACCGCAGCAAACACACTTCTTCTCGTCCACTTCGAGGGAGGGTTTGCCACCCACCATCGCTGGCCGAATAGCCGCCACCGGACAACGGGCAACGACCGTAGGACGCTCGCAAACGTTTGCCACTAGGTCATGATTGATCTTCGGCGGCTTAGTATGCTGGATATTAATAGCAATATCGCCTTGACCGCCGCAGTTAATCTGACAACAGGAAGTGGTGATATGGACCCGATTAGGCATTTCTTCACGGATAAACTCGGCATGAAGTTCATCCATCAACGCTTTTACCACCCCAGAAGCATCAGTACCGGGGATATCGCAGTGCAACCAACCCTGGGTATGAGAAATCATGCTAACGGAGTTACCGGTACCACCTACCGGAAACCCATTCGCCAGCAGTTCGCTGATAAGAGGATCAACCTTAGCCTTATCCGTCACCATGAACTCAATATTGCTACGAATGGTGAACCGGACAAAACCTTCGCCCTTCTGATCGGCGATATCACACAGCTTGCGAACGGTGTACAGGTCCATCTGCCGCTGCGTACCTGCACGCACCGTCCAGACTTCTTCACCGCTCTCCGCTACGTGATGGAGTACTCCAGGACGCGGGCGATCATGCCACTTCCATTGACCATAATTACGGCGCAATACCGGGTGCATGTACTGGAATGAGTCCGGCACACCACTCTCGATCGGATGACGCAACTCAGCCATCATAACCTCCAAATTATTCGGGTTTGTTGAATTTCCCTGTTGAGAGGAGAGCCGCTAGCGCGATCTCTCCCTCCCCTCAAAGCAACAGAACAACCGCTCCGCCTAACCAGCCGCTTTCCTTTCATTCCACTTAGCTACTTCCTCATCCCAGCCGTCCATACGCACGTAGGAGCTGGCGCGCGGATGGGAAATCATATGGGGATCAACTTCCAGGCCGATGCCTTCCAAGAAATTCACAAGACCGATACGATCGATCATTTCGCCAGTGCGCTCATGCTCAAGAGCATTCTCGGCAAAGAAATCCATACTATTCTGAGCAATTTCCCGGAGACGCTCCATATCCTCTTCACTTTCTAACTTCATGAAGGGGACTACTACGGTGCCAAATAAATCACCAATCTTCAGAGTACGCTTGCCACCGATCAACAGGGTAACACCCCGATCTTTGCCTGGCTTCAGCGCTTTAGTCATCACGTTGATGCAGTGCATGCAACGGACACAATTACGATTATCGATGGCTAAGGTGTCATCGTTATTCAAACTTAGGCAGTTAGTAGGACAACGGGTTAAAACGTTGTCAATAACGTATTGGCGTCCCCGGTTAGCGACAAAAGCCTTCACTTCAGCTTGATCGACCTGGATGTCATCACGCCAAGTACCAATAACCGCCATGTCCGCCCGCTGCACAGAGTTCATGCAGTCATTGGGGCAACCAGAGAACTTAAACTTAAACTTGTAGGGCAAAGCTGGACGGTGCATATCGTCAAGGAAAGTATTGACGATTTCCCGATGAGTACGCGCTGTGTCGTAGCAAGATTGTTCACAACGGGCGTGACCGACGCAGGACATAGAAGTACGCACGGCAGGGCCGGCACCACCCAAGTCAAAACCGATCTCATTGAATTCGTCGAAAGCTGCCTGCACCTTTTCCGTGGTAATGCCTTGGAACATGATATCGCCGCTTTGGCCATGGAAGGCGACTAAACCAGAACCATGTCTCTCCCAAATGTCGCACATCTGACGCAGAAGATCTGTGCTGTAGTGCATCCCGGGGGGAGGCTGAATGCGCAGCGTATGGAACTCAGCAGAA
>CAWUNB010000005.1:0-20605 GCA_963923745.1 uncultured Thiotrichales bacterium | reverse complement strand
CGAGATCTACACAAGGAGTATAGTCGGCAGCGTCAGATGTGTATAAGAGACAGGCGTTGCTTAGAGGAAGGCGCTAGTTACTACGCCCAGGGAGGCATTTCAGCCGTACTAGACGCTCAAGATTCAGTGGATCTCCATGTCCAGGATACTTTGGAGGCAGGGGCTGGTTTATGTCATCCAGAAGCAGTACGGCGTGCCGCTGAACGAGGGCCAGAAGCTATAGCTTGGCTAGTTGCCCAGGGGGTGGCTTTTACTCGAGAGCGTCAGGCCGACGGTAGTGAAGGTTTTCACTTGACTCGGGAAGGAGGTCATAGTCTGCGGCGGGTAGTACACGTAGCGGACGCGACTGGTCGAGCGGTAGGAACTACCCTGGTGGAACGGGCCCGCAGTCATCCCAATATCCAGATTTACGAAAATTATGTAGCACTGGATCTCATCACGGAAAACCGACTCGGCCTGGCCAGTAACCGGTGCTTAGGGGCTTATATCCTCAATCGCGCCAACGATCGGGTGCAGGTATTCCGGGGACGCTTTGTAGTACTAGCCAGTGGGGGAGCGGGGAAGGTTTACCTCTACACCAGCAATCCAGACATCGCGACCGGAGACGGTGTTGCCATGGGTTGGCGAGCCGGATGCCGGGTAGCCAACATGGAGTTTATTCAATTTCACCCTACTTGTTTGTACCACCCCCAGGCCAAGTCTTTCCTCATCAGTGAGGCGGTGCGGGGGGAAGGGGGACGACTGCGCTTACCTGATGGTCGATCCTTCATGGAACGTTTTCATCCCTTAGCTGAATTAGCGCCTCGAGATGTCGTGGCCCGGGCCATCGATCATGAGATGAAGCGGTTGGGAGCTGAGTGCGTCTACCTGGATATCACCCACAAGGGAGTTGATTTTATCCGCCAGCATTTCCCCAACATCTACGCCCGTTGTTTGGAATTTGGTTTTGACATGACCAAAGACCCCCTGCCGGTGGTACCGGCTGCCCATTACACCTGTGGTGGAATAATGACTGATTTGCGAGGGCGAACAGATGTTGTAGGACTGTATGCAGTTGGGGAAGTGGCCCACACCGGATTACATGGGGCTAACCGCATGGCCAGTAATTCTTTACTGGAGTGCCTGGTATTTGGTGCAGCAGCAGCGGGAGACATACTCAGCCAACTGGATCAGGCTCCCTATCCCCCTCTGCTTCCTCCTTGGGATGACAGCCGAGTCACGGATTCAGACGAAATGGTAGTGGTATCCCATAACTGGGAAGAAGTAAGACGTTTCATGTGGGATTATGTAGGCATCGTTCGTACCAACAAACGATTGCAACGAGCTAAGCACCGAGTTGACTTGCTAGCGCAGGAAATCGCTCAGTACTACTGGGATTTTCGTATTACTGGAGATTTGCTGGAATTGCGTAACTTAGTGCTAATAGCCGACCTTATCATTCGCAGCGCCCAATCTCGCCGGGAAAGCCGGGGGTTGCATTACACTTTGGATTACCCTGATCTCAGAAACGGTCCACCCCAGGATACTGTGCTGATACCTCCCCGTTATCAACCGGTCTCTAGCTGGGGGCAGTCTTAGACTTTAGGAGTCTTATGATTCACTCTTCACCTGCTTCCCTGTTTGCCCTATTCCAGGATCGTCTTTACCAGTATTGGCTATTGACTCGCTTTCACCGGCCTATCGGTATTTTGTTGTTGTTATGGCCTGCTCTATGGGCAGTGTGGGTAGCGGGAGAAGGAAAACCAACAGCAGCCATCGTGGCAGTCCTGGTATTGGGTACTCTATCAATGCGAGGAGCGGGCTGCGCTATTAACGACTATGCCGACCGAGATTTTGATCCCCACGTCCAACGAACCCGAGATCGACCTATAGCAGCGGGTCGAGTCAGTCCTCGGGAAGCCTTAGGAGTATTTGTTGCGCTGGTTTTAATATCCTTAGGTTTGGTTCTTACCTTGAATACTTTTACCGTGCAATTATCAGTAATCGGGGCGATGCTGGCAGCTAGTTATCCTTTTACCAAGCGTTATACCCATCTTCCACAATTTTACCTTGGATTAGCTTTTGGTTGGGCAGTACCCATGGCTTTTGCCGCTCAAACTAGTACCGTATCTTCCGTTGGTTGGCTGTTATTTGCCGCTACAGCAATTTGGGCTGTGGTCTATGACACCCAGTATGCCATGGTGGATCGGGAAGATGATTTAAAAATTGGGGTGAAATCCACTGCTATTTTGTTTGGTCAATATGATCGATTAGCTATTGGTCTAGCTCAGGTGGGAGTAATTGGGCTATTGGTAATAGTAGGGAAGCATGTAGGACTTAGTTTTATTTATTACCTGGGATTAGCAGGGGCTATTGGGTTATTTATCTACCAGCAATGGCTTATTCGGAACCGAGAACCAGCCAAATGCTTCCAAGCATTTCTCAACAATAATTGGTTCGGAATGGTGGTATTTATTGCTATTGCGTTGGACTACGTCGTTCGGAGTTATGAACGGTGAAGCACTTTAATAGAGAATGGTTGATTCGTGGACTATTTCGTCTTTTAGCGGCTTTGCCTTTAAGGACAATTCAAGGATTGGGTGGAAGCATAGGCTGGTTAGCGAACTGGGTACCTAATAGAGTTAGTCAAGTAGTGAAAACTAATTTGCGTTTATGTTTCCCTGAATTGTCTCACCATCAACAGCGGCAATTGATGAAACGCAGCCTGGTCCAAATGGGTCGCACTACAGCAGAGATTGGTCCTTTGTGGTTATGGAGTGGGGAACGGGTGCTCGGGTTAGTACGAGAAGTGCGTGGGGAAGATGCTTTTCGTCAGGCCCTTGCTCGAGGGCAAGGGATCATCGCAGCCGGGCCCCATTTGGGTGCTTGGGAAGTGGCTGGGTTATATCTTTCCGCCCATTACCCCACGACTACCCTCTACCGTCCGCCTCGAATGGAAGGAATGGAAGAATTAGTGCGTACAGCCCGAGGCCGGGCTGGGGCTCATTTGGTTCCCACTGATGGAAAGGGCGTAAGAGCTCTTTACCAGGCTTTGGGTCAAGGGAGGGTAGTCGCCATCCTTCCAGATCATAACCCCGGACAGGGAGCGGGGATTTTTGCGCCCTTTTTTGGGATTCAAGCGAATACCATGGTGTTATTACCTCGCTTGGCCGCTCGCGGCAAATCACCGGTGTTCTTTCTCTATGCTGAGCGATTAGCTAAGGGACAAGGCTATCGTTTGCACTTCGTTCCTGGTGAAGCAGATATCGGTCATGAGGATGCGCTGAGAGGGTGTACTGCGCTTAATGCGGGGGTAGAGGCTTGCATCCGTCACTGTCCAGAACAATATCAATGGGGGTACAAGCGCTTTAAAGTTCGCCCAGAAAGGGAACAAGATTTCTACCGTAAGCAAGTATCGCTTCAGTAAGAATCAATAGATATGCGTATTGGTCCCCATATCCTTCCCAATAATTTGGTGCTTGCTCCTATGGCCGGGGTAACAGATCGACCTTTTCGCCAGCTGTGCCGAAAATTGGGTGCGGGATTAGCAGTATCGGAAATGGTGTCTTCCAATTCATTGCTATGGGGTAGCTTGAAAACTCAGCGGCGAGCCGATCACCAGGGAGAACCGGAACCCCGTTCAGTGCAAATTGCTGGTGCTGATCCGGCTTTGATGGCTGCGGCAGCCCGTCATAATGTGGATCATGGCGCTCAGATTATTGATATCAACATGGGCTGTCCCGCCAAAAAAGTGTGTAACGTAATGGCGGGCTCGGCACTCCTTAAAGACGAGGGATTAGTAGGGCGACTACTGGAAACTGTAGTAGCAGCAGTACCAGTGCCAGTGACTCTTAAGTTTCGCACCGGTTGGGATAAAACCAATCGCAACGCGGTGGTGATAGCCCGTCTAGCAGAAAGTTGCGGTGTGCAGGCGCTGGCTCTCCATGGTCGAACCCGTGCTTGTGGCTATAGTGGGGAAGCCGAATACGACACCATTCGCCAGGTGAAAGAAGCCGTCACTATCCCGGTAGTAGCTAATGGCGATATTCGCACCCCAGAACAGGCTAAAGCCGTATTGGATTATACCGGCGCTGACGGAGTGATGATTGGGCGAGCGGCTCAAGGGCGGCCTTGGATTTTCCAACAGATCCATCACTATTTGACCACTGGGCGATCACTAGCTGACCCTTTGCCTGGAGAGATCCGCGATATTCTGCTTGAACACCTGGAAAACCTTTATACCTTCTACGGTAACCGTACTGGCCCCCTGGTAGCCCGTAAGCATTTGTCTTGGTATGCCAAAGGTGCTCCCGGAGCAGCGGCCTTTCGTCGTGCCATCAATCACACCGAAACTCAACAACAACAATTAGCAATGACACGAGACTATTTTGCCCATCTCATTCCAGGGGGAGATACCCCCGGTGAGTGACAATTCGCTGCCTCCTGATTCGGAGTCCGGATCAATTGCTCCCTTGGCCTATTGCGTTCGTTTGGCAGTGGAAGCTTACCTCCGCGACCTAGGGGGTACAGCTCCGGACCACCTCTACCAATTGGTGATAACAGAAGTAGAGCGTCCCCTGCTAGAGACTGTATTGAGTTACGTCGAGGGCAACCAAAGCCAAGCTGCTCGGTTGCTGGGCATTAACCGCACAACCCTTCATCGAAAATTGTTACAACATAGCTTGGAGTCCAGTTCAAAATGATTACCCCCATTCGTCGTGCCCTACTCAGTGTTTCTGACAAGACTGACCTGGTGGAATTTGCCCGCCGTTTAGCCAATGCTGGCGTGGAATTACTCTCCACGGGTGGTACTGCTCGTCAACTGACAGAACAGGGTATCGCTGTTACCGAGGTTTCTGATTACACCGGTTTTCCCGAAATGATGGATGGTCGTCTGAAAACTTTGCATCCCCGTATCCATGGTGGGCTATTGGGGCGGCGAGGGCTGGATGATGCAGCTATGGCAACCCATAACATTCTGCCCATCGATCTGGTAGTAGTGAATCTCTATCCTTTTGAACACACGATAGCAAATCCCCAGTGTCAGTTAGAGCAAGCCATTGAGCAAATTGATATTGGAGGCCCCACTATGCTACGTGCTGCCGCCAAGAACTATGCAGCAGTTACAGTAGTAGTGGACCCGGCAGACTATGATCGAGTAGCCACAGCCCTGGAGACCGAAGGGGGGGTAAGGGATGCAGATCGATTTTCCCTCGCAGTTAAAGTGTTTGAGCACACCGCTCGCTACGATGGTGCCATTGCTAATTGGCTAGGCAAGCAATTATCGGAAGAAGAGGGGGGAGGCGATTTCCCCCGGACTATTAATTTGCAATTTGTCAAAACCCAGGGAATGCGCTACGGCGAAAACCCTCATCAACGGGCTGCTTTCTATCGGGAACACCGCAAACCAGCTCATTGGAAAGAATTAACCATCGCTAATGCCCGTCAGGTTCAAGGTAAAGAACTATCCTTTAACAATGTCGCAGACACCGATGCAGCCTTGGCTTGCGTCAGGGCTTTCGCGGAGCCAGCTTGTGTCATCGTTAAGCATGCCAATCCCTGTGGTGCAGCGGTGTCCCACGATATGTTGACGGCTTACTACCGAGCCTATGAAGCGGATCCCACTTCAGCTTTTGGGGGGGTAATTGCTCTTAACCGTACATTAGATCGGGCCACTGCGACCGCTATCCTCAATAATCAATTTGTCGAAGTCATTGTCGCTTCCAACGTGGCAGAAGACGCCTTGCCAGTACTCGCCACCAAAAAGAATGTGCGGGTACTGGTGATGGATCATTTTTTCTATGAAGAAGATTCTGATCCTGTGTTAGACCTCAAGCGAGTAGCCGGAGGGTTGTTGGTCCAGGACCGAGATCTGGGTTCCATCGGCGTGAGAGATCTTAAGTTAGTTACCAAGCGCGAACCCACCCCCATGGAGCGGCGAGATCTGCTATTCGCCTGGACGGTGGTGAAATACGTCAAGTCCAATGCCATCCTACTGGCTAGGGATCGAGTCACGGTAGGCATCGGGGCTGGTCAAATGAGCCGGGTGGATTCTAGCCGGATTGCTGTGCTTAAAGCCGCTGAAGCTGGCATCGAAACCCAGGGGGCCGTATTAGCTTCCGACGCTTTCTTTCCATTTCGAGACGGGTTAGACCAGGCTGCTACTGCTGGTGTGACTGCTGTTATTCAACCCGGTGGTTCGCTGCGAGATGAGGAAGTGATCGCAGCAGCTAATGAACATGACATAGCTATGGTGTTCACCGGCATGCGCCATTTTCGCCACTAATCGCTTTTCGCCCCCGCGTTAGCGGGGGCATCCCCCAACGGAGGTCTTTATGTTCACTCCTTCTTCCTCCCTGCGATCTATTGTGACTCTCCTGCTACTGCTATTGGCTACCAGTCAAGCCGTACCAGCCGCTAACCTTTGGGAAGAAAAAACTGACTTGGCAACAATTTATGATAATTGGTTTGGTGCGACAGCACCTCCCATGTCAGAACAGGAACGGGAGAGCGTGATCTGTATCGCTTCTGCTGCCTCCGTGGGCGGATTGATCACTTTAGTGGGAGGTACGGCCATTGTGGTGGCTGGTACGGTGGGAGGTGCTACCGGAACAGCCATTGCCTTGCCAGTATTGGTTTCATCTATGTGGTCAGCTTGTTCAATGGGCAAGGCAATCGCGCCGGGTATGACGTGGCTTCATAACCGTAGTAAAACTTTAGTCCAAGGGATTGGTGATGCAGTAAACAATGCTTTACCAGCCAACTTAGGAGCAAAATAAACTAGCAGTTTAAGCCAACTGACGGCGTGGTATAGCCCGCTACCTGTCGTTACAATAGCCACTTCTCCGCCCAGCTCAGGCCATTCCGGTCCGAGTCCCCCCTCAGCCTCCGCTAATAGGTTAGTCGCTATGGGATTTTTACAAGGCAAACGTGCACTCATCGTTGGCGTCGCCAACAACCGCTCCATCGCCTATGGCATCGCCCAGGCCATGGCACGAGAGGGGGCGGAGTTAGCCCTCACTTACCAAGGCGACAAACTCAAGGAACGGGTTGAAAAAGTAGCCGCCGAGCTAGGATCCGATATTGTTTTACCCTGTGATGTAGCTTCTGATGAAGAGATCGACGCTGTAGCTGCCGCACTGGCTGGTCGTTGGGATGGCTTAGACATTTTAGTTCACTCTGTGGCCTTCTCTCCTCGAGACCAGTTGGAGGGAACATACTTGGAAGGAGTTACCCGCCAAGGGTTCCTGACTGCCCACGAAATCAGCGTCTACAGTTTTGCCGCTTTGGCCAAAGCCGTGTTACCGCTGATGCAAGGACGGCAGGGAGCTATGTTGACTTTGAGCTACCTGGGGGCGGTACGTGCTATGCCGTACTACAACGTGATGGGGTTAGCGAAGGCAGCTCTAGAAGCTGAGGTTCGTTACATGGCTGATGGCCTGGGCCCTCAGGGAATTCGAGTTAACGGTATTTCCGCCGGTCCCATCAAAACCCTTGCGGCATCCGGTATTTCCGATATTCGCAAACTGTTGGAATACTCTGAAAAGAATTCTCCCTTACGGCGTAACGTAACTATCGAGGAAGTAGGCAATGTAGCCGCTTTCCTTTGCTCTGATTTGGCATCTGGGGTAACTGGTGAAATCAGCTACGTAGACGCTGGTTTCAACATCACTGGCGTGGTGGTGCCCTAACTAACCCCTACCCATCGGGGGAGCTCCATGGACGACTATGCACTGGTGCTCTACCCCGATGACCCTACTGTTGCCCTAGAAACGGGTGTGTTAGAGGCTGCCTTAACAGAGCTGGGTTTACTGGCCGCTCTCCTTCCACCAGAAAAAGAACAAGGACGTTGGTTTGCTGCTGGGGAGCCTTTGTTGGAACTAGTAACCTTTCTCGGTTGCTCCCCGGTGATTTCTCTGGCAGCAGTGAGTAGTGATAACCGTTTTTGCCGAATCCATCTCCCTTCCCCCCTTCCTCAGCCCGTATGTCGGGTTCACCAACCTAAGCCTCGTTGCCCCCGATGTCGCTCCTTTGACGTTGATTGGTACAAATTACTTCCAGCCTGGGAACGAGATCCCCTTGCCGTTGGGTGGACCTGTCAAATCTGTGGTCATAAGGCACCTCTCCACCGCTTACGTTTTCGAGAAGAAGCTGGTTTTGGTCGTACTTTCGTAGAGTTGTGGGGAATTTACCCGGGGGAAGCTGTTCCAGGGGAAGCGCTGTTAGACGCCCTCAGTCAGCTTACTACCACTTCTTGGCATTGGTTCTATATCCACCATACAACACCAGGTACGGGGCTTGCCCACTCTCCTCGGTGAGTATTGAAGATTGCATTAGTATTTATTCCCAGAAAGAAACCCGCGCACCATGACTACAGATAAACCTGAGACAGGTTGCTTGAATTTGTTCGTTCATGTTTGTAATCCACCGAGTGCCTCACATATCCCCCTATTAGGGGTAGATACCGGAGGAACTTTTACCGATTTTGTTTTTTATGATGGTCGATTACGAATTCATAAAGTTCTTTCTACTCCAGAAGCCCCAGAGCAAGCTGTTCTCCAGGGAGTAAGAGACTTAGGGCTTGACCCCGCCAAATTAGTGTTGATTCACGGTTCGACTGTAGCCACTAATGCAGTATTGGAAGGAAAGGGAGTTCGTACTGTTTATGTTACTAATAGAGGATTTGGCGATTTATTAACGTTAGGGCGGCAAGCCCGCTCATCCCTTTATACCCTCCAATGTCCACCTACCTCTCCCCCAGTTCCTCCTGAATTATGTTTAGAAATAGGAGGGCGGTTGGCAGCCGATGGCACAACGCAAGATCCGCTGACATCGGCGGATTTAATTTATCTTAGGGAGCAATTAAAACTATTAGCTCCCAAAGCAGTAGCCATTAATTTGTTATTTTCCTTCTTGGATGATCGTTGGGAACGAGCGTTAGCTGCTGTTGTTCCACCTGAGATCTTTGTTACTTATTCGGCTCAAGTATTGTCGGAATATCGGGAATATGAGCGAGGAATGGCTACTTGGCTTAACGCCTATGTGAGTCCCTTGGTAACTGGCTATTTACAGCGATTACAACAAGGATTACCCGGAACTACTTTAAGTGTCATGCAAAGTTCTGGTGGAACAATGTCGGTAGATCAAGCCAGCGCTTTGGCTGTTCACATGTTGTTGTCAGGTCCAGCGGGTGGTTTAGTGGGCGCCCAACGATCAGGGCAACAGGCTGGTTATTCTGCATTACTGTCCTTCGATATGGGAGGAACTTCCACTGACGTAGCGTTGTTAGATGGAGAGCTACGGCTAACTAGAGAAGGACGGTTAGGTACTTATCCGGTAGCAGTGCCGATGGTGGATATGCATACCATTGGTGCAGGTGGAGGTTCTGTTGCTTGGGTAGATGCTGGTGGATTACTGCAAGTAGGTCCCCAGTCAGCTGGAGCTATTCCAGGACCAGCCTGCTATGGGCGTGGCGGAACGCTGGCTACCGTCACTGATGCTAATTTAATACTGGGGCGACTTCACTCCGTTAATTTTCTCGGCGGTAGTTTGCAGCTGGATAAAGCGGCAGCCTACCACGTAATAGCGGTTGTAGCAGAGCAGTTAGCTACCAATGTAGCAACTGCTGCAATGGGCATCATTCAACTAGTTAACGAACACATGACTGGCGCTTTGCGGGCGATCTCTCTGAATCGAGGGGTAGATCCCCGAAATTATACTTTGTTGGCTTTTGGAGGATCAGGAGGACTACATGTCTGTGCTTTAGCGGAAGGATTGGGAATACGCCGTGCTTTAGTACCAATTCACAGCGGTGTGCTATCTGCTCTAGGAATGATTGCTGCACCACGTCGCCGGGAGTTATCTCGTACTTTGATTGGCCCCCTACTAAATCAAGATCCAGCCCAACTACTTACTACGCTAGACAGTTTGATAGCCCATGGATTGGCTGACCTACAAAATGAAGGACTTTCATCAACCGAAGTAACGATAGACAAAGGTGTTGATCTTCGTTACCAGGGACAATCCTATACCATCTACCTCCCCTGGGGAGAATTAACTGATTTGGTAAATGATTTTCATCGAGCGCATCAAACTCGCTACGGTCACACGCTAAATTTATCCGTAGAACTGGTTAACCTGCGAATAAGCTTGTGTGGACCGTCACCAATTATTTCACTAGCACCTTTAGAAAAAACAGCTCCAGCTGAGCCAATAGAATGGACGACCGTAGCTGACTATTCGGAATTAGTACCAGTATGGCAAAGGGAGCAGTTAGCTTCTGGTCAGCGGTTGATTGGACCGGGAATAATTGTTGAAACAGCGGCTACCACCTGGCTTGCGCCCCACTGGCAATGTCTGGTTGATGAAGTGGGACATTTACATCTAGCGTTAGCTAACTGGTAATGGATGATGGGCAAAAGCTTCATAACCGGCGATAATGTTTCACATGAAACCAAATACTCGGGACTGATTGAAAGCCTCGGTAGGATGACGCTACCGGGATAGATTTATTTACCCTTAGAAGGAACAACAGCATGCAAAAGGTGCCCCTCACCACCAGAGGCGCAGAGAAACTCCGCTCAGAGTTGCAGCAGCTTAAAAGTGTGGCACGACCTGACGTCATTAGGGCTATTGCCGAGGCTCGCTCTCATGGCGACCTCAAAGAAAATGCGGAATACCATGCGGCCCGAGAGCAACAAAGCTTTATTGAAGGGCGGATTCTCGATCTAGAAGCTAAGCTTTCCAGCGCACAAGTCATCGATGTCTCTACCATCAATGCTCAAGGGCGGGTAGTGTTTGGAGCTACTGTGAACCTAACCAATTTAGAGACAGATGATGAAGTGGTTTACCAAATTGTTGGTGAAGAAGAGGCTGATATTAAACAAAACTTAATATCTATTACTTCTCCCATTGCTCGCGCTTTGATTGGTAAACAAGTTGGGGATACGGTACTGGTTCGCGCTCCTGGTGGGGAAGTCGAGTATGAAATAACGAATGTTCGTTACACCTAATAATTCTTAAAGTGAATGATGAAGACTAATGGTTTTACCCTCGTTGATCTCCTCATCACTTTGGCGCTTAGTGTTCTGCTGGTCACCATCGCTGTTCCTAGCTACCAAGCGGCCCTCATCAAAAATCGCCGAGTTGCTGCGCAGGCGCTACTGGTGGACGTGGCCGCTCGCCAGCAGTTTTATTTGACTCAATCACAGCAAAGTACTAATCACTGCATGACTAGTCATATTTTTTACTGTTATGCCGGACAGATGGCTTGGCTCTACCCTGATGATCCTCGCCTTATTGACGTTAATACCTTTGCTATGGCTTCAACTGGCACCAACCACTACACCTTGTCAGTGGTAAACGAGGCACGGGCTACTTCTCTGGTAGGCTTTCCTTGTGAACCGTCATCGGGTAGTAGCCCCTGCTTTGTGGTAGAGGCAACTCCCTTACCAACTTCTCCTCAACGACAAGATGGTAAATTAGCGATCGATTCCTTGGGGCACCACTACCATGACCGAGATAATGACGGCCAGTACCAGCCGAACGAGAACAGCTGGGGCCATTGAATGAAGGAGAGCACAGGAAGCTATCTTGGAGAAAGCGATGAATGTAGGTGGTGGGCGATGCAGGGTTTGAACCTGCGACCCCTGCCGTGTGAAGGCAGTGCTCTCCCGCTGAGCTAATCGCCCCTAACAGCGAGGTGTGCTCATTCTATGGATACTTTGTGGGTGATGTCAATTAGCTTACGGTTGCCTTGCCAGCCTCTCTCCCCATCGGTACCATGGGCTGTCGATCCCAGTCTGGAGTAAACACGCCATGTTTCAGGGCAGTATGGTCGCTATCGTTACCCCCATGGGGGTGGACGGCGAGGTTGACCACGAGGTCTTGCGCCGTCTCGTGGAATTTCATATCGAAAATGGTACAGATGCTATTATCGCCGTCGGTACTACTGGGGAGTCTCCCACTCTAGATTTTGATGAGCACTGTGCAGTAGTGCGAGCCGTAGTGGAACAAGTTGCTGGCCGCATTCCGGTCATCGCTGGTACTGGTTCTAACTCTACTCGAGAGGCCATTGAATTAACCCAGCAAGGTAAGGAACTAGGGGCTGATGCTTGCCTCTTGGTGACGCCCTACTACAATAAACCTACTCAGGAAGGACTATACCGCCACTTTAAAGCTTGCGCTGAGGCGGTAGCTATTCCTCAAATCCTTTATAACGTGCCAGGGCGGACTGCAGTAGATCTGCTACCGGAGACAGTAGAACGCTTATCCGTTATCCCAAATATCGTTGGCATTAAAGAAGCCACCGGTAAGCTGGAACGGGTAACAGACATTGGTAACCGCTGTGGTAATCGCATTGAGATCTATAGCGGTGATGATGCTACCGCCATGGACGCCATTCTACTGGGTGCCAAGGGTGATATTTCTGTCACTGCCAATATTGCCCCCAAGGCTATGCACGCCATGTGTGCTGCGGCATTGGCCGGAGATCGGCAACAGGCTGAAGCACTCAATGCTCCCCTATTGGCTCTCCACAAAAATTTATTCCTGGAAGCTAATCCTATCCCCGTAAAGTGGGCATTACAGGAAATGGGGCTTATTGCTGCCGGTATTCGTCTCCCCCTCACCACCCTTTCTGAGCATCATCATGAGACTCTGCGTGCTGCGCTACGCGGGGCCGGTTTGCTCTAAAGATTTCTCCTGAAGGAACACGTTCTATGTTTCACCCCTCAGGTTTGTTGCGATCGCTAGTGGCGGTATGCCTGGTTACAAGCCTGGGGGCTTGTAGCCTGCTGAAGAGCTCGTTTCCGGATAAGCGGGTTGAGTATCAAAAAGCGGAAAGCTTACCTACTCTAGAAATACCCCCTGATCTTGCAACCCCCGCTACAGACGAAGAAATGGTTATCCCCGGGGCCGGAGGACGCCGTGCCACACCTACCCGTTATTCTGATTACGCAGTTACCCCTGCTGCCGAGCGTCCCGGTGTAGGGGTATTACCTCCCCAGGAAGATCTAAAAGTTATGAGGGAGGGAGATAAGCGTTGGCTAGTTGTACGAGGTGACGCAGATCAAGTGTGGCGTAAAACGCGGGATTTTTGGTTAGATCAAGGTTTTCTTCTCAAGCTGGAAGATCCCAAAGCTGGCGTAATGGAAACTGATTGGCTAGAGAATCGCGCCAACATTCCCCAGGATGGCATCCGTGCCTTACTAAGTAAGGTGATGGATGGGCTATACGACTCATCGACTCGAGACCGCTTCCGCACTCGTCTTGAACGGGGGGAAACAACGGGCACAACTGAGGTGTACGTTTCCCACATGGGAGCGCAAGAAGTGGCCCAGGGAGATTCTACGGCTTGGCAACCCCGTGCCAATGATCCTGAATTGGAAGCAGTATTACTGACTAGGCTCATGGTGTTTATGGGGGTTCAGGAGAAAAAAGCCCAATCTATGATTGCTCAACGGGAAACACGGAGCGATCGATCTCGATTGGCCCAAGAGGGAGGAGTGTCTCGCTTGGTACTCAACGAAGACTTCCCTCGGGCTTGGCGCTACACCGGATTGGCACTGGATCGGGTAGGTTTCACCGTGGAAGACCGAGACCGTTCCCGGGGAGTGTATTTTGTACGCTACAACGATCCTCTCAAAGAGGACAAAGGCAAGAAGGGGTTTCTATCCAAACTGGCCTTCTGGCGTAGCGACGCTCCCGTTAGCCCGGAACAATTTCAAATCCGTCTGGAATCCAGGGGTGGAGTAACAGTCGTAGCGGTAGTCAACAAGGACGGGGTGACGGATGGATCCGCTACTGCCCAACGCATCTTGACCCTGTTACAGGAACAGTTGCGCTAATTATTTCCTTCCCCTGGAGCTAGGGTAGCTCCGGGGGTGGCTCTCCTGTCTCTTCGATGATCCCTCCCCCTAAACAATTATCTCCCTGATAAAAGACAACGGACTGACCTGGTGTTACCGCTCGCTGAAGTTGTGAAAAAGTAACTTGTAACCGATCCGGACTAGCATCCGTTATTTGACACCCTTGGTCAGCTTGACGGTAGCGAGTTTTTGCATGGCCCTGCCATGGAAACATCGGAGGGTGACCGCTAACCCAATGTAGGTTAACTGCCCACAGAGTACGGCGGTATAACCAAGGATGCTCTCCCCGAGCCACTACTAATGTATTGTTTTCTAGCTGTTTCGCAACGACATACCAAGGCTCACCGCTGTCTCCTGCCCGCCCCCCTAAACCTAACCCCTGGCGCTGTCCCAAGGTGTAGTACCAGAGGCCACCATGCTGCCCAACTACGTCTCCAGTTGGTGTCACTATCGGACCTGGCTGAGCTGGAAGGTAGCGACTGAGGAATTCCCGGAATGGACGCTCGCCAATGAAACAGATACCGGTACTGTCTCGCTTACTATGGGTAGTCAGGCCAGCGTTTGCGGCTAACCAGCGAACTGTTGGTTTAGTCAGTTCCCCTAAGGGGAATAAGGTGCGAGCTAGGGCCTGTTGGCCAAGGGTATAGAGAAAATAACTTTGGTCTTTAGCTTCATCCCGTGCTTTGCGTAATCGCCACTCACCATCTACCTCTGCAATTCGGGCATAGTGACCGGTAGCGATGTATTCTGCTCCCCGGGCTAAGGCATGTTCTAAGAATGCCTTGAACTTAATCTCTTGATTACACAGCACGTCAGGGTTAGGTGTACGGCCTACCTGGTATTCAGTAAGGAAGTGACTAAAAACCCGTTCCCAATAAAGATCAGCAAAATTCACTCCCTGTAGCGGTATTCCTAAAGTTTGAGCAACCGACCGAGCATCTTGAAAATCCTGAGCAGCAGGGCAACTACCGGTGGTGTCATCTTCTTCCCAATTTTTCATAAAAACACCCCGAACCCAGTAACCACGGCGCTGCAACAACAAGGCAGCTACCGATGAATCGACGCCGCCAGAGAGGCCGATTGTTACCGGAAGAAGGGGGGGATTCATGGGATAGCTAGTCCTGATCTAATAATTCTACTAATAAATCTAGGGGATAACGGCGGCCAGCCAGATAGTCATCAATACAGCGCAATACCATGGGAGTACGAAGATGGGAGGGATCTTGAATTAAGTCAGCTCGGGGTAGCCAGAGAGCGCGACGGATGTTGTCATCTAAAGGGCGAGTTAAATCTTGATCATGACAACGACCAGAAAAACACAACCGCAAAAAGGCAACACCATCTTCTGGACGCTGCCAGCGGTAGATACCAGTGATCCACTCAGGAATAAAATGCCAACCAGTTTCCTCCATCACTTCCCGGATAACAGCTTGAATTAGGCTTTCGCCCCGTTCTAAGTGGCCTGCTGGTTGGTTATAAACCAATTGGCCGCGCTGCTCTTCCTCCACGATGAGAAAACGGTTGTGTTCTTCAACGATAGCGGCGACGGTAATACGAGGTCTGGTGTTCATGGGAGTTTAGAGAAATAATGGATTGGTCAGAGAAGGCTCCATGATAACGCTACTTTAAGAAGGCGAAAGCAAAATCTCCCCATATTAGTCAATTATATCAGGAATATCTAATTTTTTATTAGAGATAAAATCTATTATTGACTAGGAATAAACCTTAAATATCCCGTCGCCACACGTGGACCCGGTTACCTCCAGCTCGCTTAGAGCGATACAGTGCCTGTTCTGCCTGAGCGATCCAGTCTTCCCCAGCTACAGCGCTTTCTGTCAATTCAGCCACCCCTAAGCTGATGGTATAGCGAATTTCCCGCTTTTCCCGATTAATAATTTGAGTACTGGCTATTTGGCGAAGTTGATCGGCTACCAGTAAGCCATCTCGCGAACGAGTTGCTACTAAAATAATTCCAAACGTTCCGCCACCGTGACGACCAGCAATATCGATAATGCGAATTTTACTACTTAACAAAATAGCGGTAGTGCGAATTACTTCATCTCCTACGGTATAACCGTAGCTGTCGTTGATATGCTTGAGCCCATCGATATCTAATAACAATAAAGTAGTAGATTCTCGAGTTTGTTTACTACGTTGGTATTCTTGCTGAAATCGTTCTTCCCAATAGCTTCGGGTAAATAACCCCGTCGTAGGATCATTCCTTAGTAAACGTACTCGTTCTTGAGTTGCAATTTCTAGGGCACTACGGCCTACGGCTGTGTCGGTTACATCATAAATCAGCACTCCTAAGTGGCCTACCTGACCCGTTAGGGATTGTAAAGGTAAAAACGTTAAATTTTGGTACATGTATGGTGCAGTACCAGTAATAGGCCGGTAAGTAGAAAAACGGAATAAATAGGGACGTTGTTCCCAGGTGGAGAAAATGCGGGTTTTCAGTAACCAAGCAGCTTCTGCTTTACGGCAAAACCAGTTTTCCGGAAAATCTGGAACGAGAGAAAATAATGATTTTCCTAATACTTGTGTTGGTAGCAACCCGCTATGGGCTTCCAAAAAACCATTCCAAGCTTGGACTCGATATTCTAGATCAACGACAACCAAACCTATATCCATGGATTGAATAATATCCATTATCCAATGAATTTCCCGTAAGTCCATGGAAATATCAGCGGCCATTGGTGAATAATCAGGGGCTGGCATAGTGGACTCGTTGTTGAAGAACAGGTAGAGAAGTCGGTGTGAAAAGCAATAGCAGCTCAGCATTAACATTATGACCAGCAATGGTATAGCTAAGGCGCATAGCCAATAAACGTCCTTTACAACAACCACCTTCTCGAGCTAATAGATCAGCCATGGAAACATGGCGACCTAAAATAATTGGATGTCCAAGACTGAAAGATAAGTCTAGTTGTTCTCCAATTCCAGCTAAAGAAGCACCAATAAGTACACTAGCAACATCTAGCACTACATCTAACGTGGTATTAGTATCGATAAATCCAGTTAATCCTAATAAACGAGCCATATCTACCGTGCTAGAGTCTTTAAAAATAAGCAAAACTTCTCCTGCTAATCCCCCCCCAGCAAAACCCTGACTCACTGCAATAACCGTTTCACTTCCTGCCATTTGTCCGAGCACCGCCTGTAATTTAGTTCCCTCTATAGTAATGGCAGCGGGATTTCCCGTTGATACGAATGTCTTTAGTAACCGTGCTAACCGATCAGCTGCCCATCCTTGAGCAACATTGGCAAGCTCGCGGTAAACATCCCGTAAATCTACAGAAACATCTCCTTGAATCTCTGGTTTAGGGGGAGAGAACGAGGTCGATCGGTACAAACCGTAATGGGTTAAAATTGCTAACAAATCGCCAGATCGAGTAGGTTTCTTCAAGAGCTCTAAGGCACCCAGAGCCAAAACTCGTCGGCGAATTTCTGGTTGAACATCTCCCGATACCACGATAATCAAGGTTGCTAATTTTTCCCGCTGAACAACCTCCATAACTTGATAACCATCCATTCCCGGCATATTGAGATCCAGTAGGAGCACATCTCCGTTACCAGCGCGAATGGCAGCTAGTGCGCTGGAACCATCTCCGACCTGGGTAACTGTCACGTCCCAATCGCCAGGGAGAGAACGTAGTATCTGCTTGCGGGCAAAAGCAGAATCGTCACAAATAACTAATGCCGTTGACATGAATCCTCTGCATCATAAGTGAAGTACTGATCGCGATTAATGAGAAAAACTAGATTTAGTCATCTTAGTAACTAATTTACTTTCTGCCCAAATTAATTCTCCCGTCTCGGTATCCGCTAAACTGATAATAAATTGGTAGGGAAATTCCCGAATATTCTTGTCCCGGTTGTAATCAATAACTGCGGTGAGACGATAACCAGCTGCTTTGAGTTTAGCAAATTTTTTTCTACTAGACTTGTCAGTATTTTTAACTGAAGAAAAATCTTGCTCCTTTAGCTGGGTTTCTCCACTAGGATCGTCTGTTAATCGCACCCGACCAGATTGATCTAGTCTGGTACGAATTTTTTCAGTAATAATCTTAAGGTCAATTTCTTCAATTGTTTTATTCTTTATGCTAGCAAACGCTATACTGGGTCGATCTCGACCTATTGCATGACTTGCCAATAAGGAATCTAGGGTTTTTTCTAATGCGGTCTGCAGAGTAATCTCTTGGAAACGATTTCCCTGGAGCTCCAGAGAATTCTTATCTTCCTTTGATCCTGAGTCAGGAACTGTTGCACAACCAGTTACCAAAACAACCAAGGATAGCATCGTTATAGCTTGTTTCATTATCATTCTCCAATAGCATATCAGGGATACTGGACTTAAATTATTTTAACCAATTACTTTACTTGTTAAAAACGCGCTAATTTATGATATTAGTTAATAATTTTTGATGAGAGATTATTAGTAACTTATTGAAATTACTCTATATCAAGCTAATTTGCAGGGTTAGTTAAATGATGGATATTACTCTTGTTATTTCCCCAGGACATTGAGTTACAATGGGGGGTTGACGTTTCTCTGTCCTAGTCTCGAGACAGGTAGTGTTCATTTGCAGCCTTTCTCATCGCTTGGAAATCAACCCCCCTTAAATTTTGCCCGTGACCCATGAACCTGACTCTGGAAGATCTCCGCCGTGTTTTTCATCCCACCCACCTCGAGCAAGGTGGCCATTACGCTCGGGAAGGTAAGGTGGAGATATTAGAATTTTTGCCTGAACGGGGCATCTATTCGGCTGCTGTCACGGGAAGTCGTTCTAGCCCCTATCTAGTCTATGCCCGGGTAAGCCGCATGCGAGACGGGCTACATCGGGTAGATGGTGATTGCACCTGTACAGTAGCGGTAAATTGTAAACACGTTGCCGCTACCTTGTTGACCGCCTTAGGGGGGGATGAGGGAGAAGCCCCTCACCCTGTAGGAGGACCTCTAGGGGAGTGGTTACGGGCATTAGATCAAGCCGCTACAGCCCGGGATGCTGAGCCATTACCCACCGGAGTACAACGCCTTAGCTACATTTTGTCGCTGCGGGATAATCGAGGATTACCCGATTTGCGAGCTGCTGTGCTGTTGGAACGGCCTTCTAGCAAAGGCCACTATGGCCAGCCAGTGCGCTTGGGTAGCGGTAGTGCCCTAGGACCGATGAATGATGTTTCCGTTCCTCTTGTGGATCGATCCATTCTGCGGGGATTAGTGGCTTCCGCTGATACTTCTTCCCGGCAAGATTTCTCTTTGGCTGGTTATGACGGGGTATTGTTGGTAGAGCGTATGGTGGCCACAGGACGGGCCTATTGGGGAGAAACCAAGGGACCCTCTCTCAGTCGTGGCCAGCCTTGTCAAGCCTATCCCGGTTGGCGGTTGGAAGAGGATGGACGGCAACGATTGGTGTGGGACACTGATCAGGGTTCCCTACGTATCCTACCGCTGACTCCCCCCTGGTACTTTGATAGCGTCAGTGGTCGCTGTGGTCCTTTGGTTACTGGTTTAGCTGATGCCCTAGCCGCTGTGCTGGCCCGTAGTCCAGCTCTGGAACCTAGGGAAGCTGAAGCTTGTCGGCGGGAATTGGTGCGGCGAGTTCCGGGCATTCCGGCTCCCCGAGAAGTCGCTATGGAAACCATTAGCGGAGTCATCCCCCAGCCTCGATTACGACTTCATACTCTGGATATTAAGGAATTAGGGGGAGAAGGCCCTATTCCTGTAGCCCGGTTAGACATGGTTTACCCCGGGATAACGGTATGTAGTGATAGCGCCCGCGAGACAGTATTGCGACGGGGAGATGCAGTAGTGCGGTTGATACGGGCAACTGGTCCAGAAACCGATTTACGCAATCGTTTGCCTCCCCTTCGACTGCTATCTCTGGCAGAAGTAGTAGCTGCCCACAACGGTGGACGCTCTAATCTGGCGAGTGAACAACGTCAAACCCATACTTTTCCCCTCGAAGAGGGTGCCCAACCCTGGCTTACCTTTCAGTGGCGAGATGTTCCCAAATTGCGCCAAGAAGGTTGGGAAGTTGAACTGGGAGATGATTTTCCCTATCGACTCGCAGGGGAGCCCAATAGCTGGTATGCCAACATGGAGACCCGGGATGGGAGCGATTGGTTCTCCCTGGAGCTGGGGATCGAAGTGGGAGGGCGGCGCATCAATTTATTGCCTATCCTGCTGGATTTGCTCTCAGATCCTGAATTGGCTTTGGATGTGGATACTCTAGCCCGTTTACCTGCCGGGGAACATCTGATGATTCCCCTGGAAGATGGTACTTTCCTACCTCTTCCTGCCGATCGAACTCGGGATATCTTGCTCACACTGATGGAAATTCACGCTACAGATCATCTGGATGGGCGAGGGCTATTGGTGATCCCTACTTTCCGTGCTAACCAAATCGCTGAGTTGGAAGCAGCTCTCCCTGGCGTTGTCTGGCAAGGTGGTGAAGTATTACTCACCCTGGGACGCTACTTGGGGGAACCCCAGGATTTAGCCAACATTAAATTACCAAAAGACTTTAGTGGTAATTTACGTCCTTATCAGGCCCAAGGGCTGGCTTGGATGCAGTTTTTACGGGAAAACGGTTTGTCAGGGGTGTTAGCTGATGATATGGGACTGGGTAAAACCGTTCAGACTCTTGCTCATTTAGCCGTAGAACAGGCTGCAGGACGGGCAACCTTGCCTAGTCTAGTAGTGGCTCCCACCTCGTTAATGACCAACTGGCGGCGGGAAGCGGAGCGGTTTGCGC
>CAWUNB010000004.1:0-20786 GCA_963923745.1 uncultured Thiotrichales bacterium | reverse complement strand
ACTGATTCCGGCCTGATCGCTGGTCGCCGCACCATTGACAACAAATCCACCGATCCCAGCCGCAATGGCTGATAATTCCACCGGTGTGGTATCAGCCTTGCCGAATACCACATAGCCACGGCCTCCTAAAGCAATAACACCCGTGGCTTTATCGGATCCGATTAATACATCATCTAATCCATCGCCGTTGACATCGCCTACGCCAGCAACACTAATCCCACTCCAATCTTGAATAGCCTGACCATTGATAACAAAGCCACGAATACCGGCTGCAATAGCAGACAGTTCAATGGGGCCGCGTAATTGAAAATCAAGGCTCTGGGTCACAGAGTTATTACCAGCCGCATCTTGCTGACGTATTTCTACGGTAAAAAATCCGCCGATAGAATTGTCATTGGGGGGGGGAGAATAAGTGGTACTCCAGCTGGTGAATTCACCACCGTCTTTTTGCCAACGGTATTGGAGAGTCGCGCCTGTTTCCAAATTGGTAGGTGCGTCAACTGCCCCACCATCATCCGTCGCTGCAGTAAGGACTGCATTGGGGGCAATGGGAAGTGTTTTATCGATGGTAATATCGGCAGTACTGGCAAACGCTGTTCCAACATTTCCGGCTACATCGGTTTGACGAACCTGAATGGTACCTGCGCTATGGACGCCTTCGCCTAAAGTAAATTGGGTACCGGTTCCTGCTGTCCAAGTAGTTCCACTATCTGTACTGTACTCCCAAGTAGCACCATTCTCTAAACCGGTAAGATGAACGCCCCCTTCGTTGCTAACACTATCACTGCCGCTACTACCAGCATCGGTGACGAGGGCTAGGCCGCTAACAACCGGTGGTGTTGTATCTAGAGTGATAGCGGCACTGTTCTGCCCAGCGGTGGCTGAAGTGTTGCCCGCGACATCAGTTTGGCGGACCCTTATCACGCCGACGGCGTAATCCCCTTGAGGAAGAGAAAAGGAAGTACCGCTACCTGCTGCCCAGTCTTCGCCATCATCAATGCTGTATTCCCAGTGAGCACCACTTTCTAATCCAGTTACATTGATAGCTGCAGATGTGGTTATCCCGTCGGTAGTATCACTACCAGTATCTTGGGCAAGGGATAGAGAAGGTGCTCCCGGTTTGGTGGTATCCAGCGTAATAGCTGCGCTGTTAGACCCTGCAGTGCCAGTATTACCCGCGATATCCCGTTGGCGAATTTGGAGCACGCCAATTCCATAACTACCTTCTGCCAGAGTAAAACTACTGCCACTACCATCAATCCAGTTAGCTCCACTGTCGGTACTGTATTGCCAGGTAGCACCATTTTCCAAATCGCTAACATTAACGGTGGCATTCTCAGTAATACCGTCAGTTCCATTGCTACCGCTATCTGATGCCAGAGTCAAAATAGGTGACTGGGGAGCAGTGGTATCGATAGTAAACACGCTGGAGTTTTCTCCAACCACCGTTGAGGCATTCCCCGCAGCGTCGGTTTGCCGCACGCGAATCATTCCAGAGGTGTAGATTCCTTCTCCCAAGGTAAAGCTGCTACCCGTACCACTGGTCCAGTCACTACCCCCATCAGTACTGTAGGACCAATGCCCGCCCACCTCTAATCCGCTGACATCAACTGTCCCCTGTTGAGTCACACCATCACTGGCACTACCTGTCCCATTGTGGGTGTCCTCCCTTAGGGACAAACCGGGGGCAGCTGGCGTAGTAACGTCCACCGTCATGACGGTAGTATTAGAAGTGTAGTCACTGATGTTATGGGCCACATCGATCTGATGAACCTGTACTCTGCCAACGGGATAATGGCCTGCTGGGAGGGTAAAGTGAGTCCCCGTACCATCTAACCAGGTTTCTCCGCCGTTCAAACTGTATTTCCAGGTTGCTCCACTCTCCAGATGGAGGACGTTAATAGTTCCTACCTGAGTGATATGGTCAGTGCCACTGGAGCCCGTATCTGTGGCCAAATTGAACGTAAGGCCAATAACCCCGGAATCAACGGAAATAGTGCTGGAATTGCTCCAGTAGGCAGCGGCAACAGTGGTATTGCCGGCAACGTCTGTTTGCCGCAGGAGGATTGCCCCCGCAGCATAATCCCCTGGCGCTAAGGTAAACGATGTCCCATTACCTCCATCGGTCCAGTTAACGCCTTCATTGGTGCTGTACTCCCAGCTTGCTCCAGTTTCCAAACCAGAAATATTGAAGAGCCCGTCACTGGTAATACCATCGCTAGAGGAAACCCCTGTGTCGTTAGCCAATTGACCGGAGGGTGGACTAGGTGAGGTGGAGTCCATCGTCACTGCAACGGTGCTCGAAGAAGCCACACTGGTATTGCCCGCCAAATCAGTTTGACGTACTCGTATGCTGCCCGCTGCATAGCTTCCCTCCCCCAGCGAGAAACCTATACCGGTTCCTGTCGTCCAGTTATCCCCTCCATTGGTGCTGTATTCCCAGCTAGCGCCTGTTTCTACTCCAGTGACATGAACCTCTCCTTGGTGGGTAATCCCATCACTGCCCCCAGTACCACTATCACTCGCTAATACCCAATGGGGAGCCAGAGGGGCCATAAAGTCCACAGTGATCGCTTGAGTATTGCTACCAGAAACACTGGTATTACCCGCCACGTCCGTCTGACGTACCTTAACTAGCCCTATGCCATAGCTTCCTTCAGCCAGGATGAAGCCATTGCCCTCCCCCGTGGTCCAGTCAATTCCCCCATCGGTACTGTATTCCCAATGGCTGTTGCCCTCTAAACCACTCACAGTGACACCACCAAAACGGGTAATCCCGTCAGATCCTGCATCGTTTGCCAATGCTAGGGTGGGTGCTGTCGGTGGAGTGCTATCAATGGTGATGGCTCCGGCTGACTCCACCGGGCCTGTATTGTTGGCCAGATCAATCTGCCGAACCCGGATAAGGCCGTCGCTATAGCTACCCTCCGGTAACACAAAGGAAGTACCTGTGCCGCTGCTCCAGTGATTGCCGCCGTCGATGCTGTACTGCCAGTGGGCTCCAACTTCCAGACCACCAATATGCACGGTTGCACTGTGAGTAACGCCATCACTGCTATTGCTTCCGGTATCGCCAGATAGGTTTAGAGTGAGTATGGAAGGTAGGGTGTTATCAACAACGATGGCATTAGTATTGTGGCTGGCTGTTCCCCTGTTACCAGCCTCGTCTATTTGGCGTACTTGTAACGCACCCACGCCATAGTCATTAGCTTCTATGGAAAAATGAGTTCCCTCCCCCGTGGTCCAGTGGAGACCTCCATCAGTGCTATATTCCCAACTCGCACCTGCTTCCAAGCCTGTGATAGTGACAGTACCAGTGTTCGTTATTCCGTCAGAGCTACTGGTCCCGCTGTCCACTGATAATGCCAGGGTCGGAGCAGTAGGCACTTGACCATCTATCTGGATACTGGCGGAATTTTGACCCACAGTAGTGCCGAGATTTCCTGCTACATCCCGCTGCCGTACTTTCACCGCGCCTGCGGCGTAGCTTCCTTCCGCCAAGTTAAAAGATGTTCCGGTACCCACCACCCAGTGAGTACCTCCATCGGTGCTGTACTCCCAGTGGGCACCCTCTTCTAAACCAGTAATGTTGATGAGCCCGCTTTGAGTTACACCATCATGGGCGTCTACACCACTATCCACCGCCAAAGCCAGAGTAGGGGCAGTAGGGGCCGTCGTATCCAACACCAGTGATTGAGGATACTGAGCGGTAGCAATAATTTGGTCGGTACTATCCAGACGGCGAACTTGCACCGCTCCCGCTGCATAGTGTTCCCCCGGCAAAGCAAAACGCCCTGAAGTATCACCCGCAATCCAATTTTCTCCACCGTCCAAGGTGTACTGCCAAATGGCACCATCGGGTAAGCCAGCTACCATCATGGTATTTAGCCGAGTGACGCCATCGTGGCTACTGATACCGGTATCTTCGAGAAGCCCCACCGTGAGTACCGGGCTAACGATATCTACGGTAGTAGTGTTCCGATAGGAAGGGACAGTAACGTTGCCCGCTACATCGATCTGACGGACCTGTATCTCCCCCGCTGCATAACGACCAGGCACCAACTGGAAAAAATCCCCCGTCCCGCTGATCCAGTCATTTCCCCCGTCTGTGCTGTACTCCCAAGTTGCCCCGACTTCCAATCCAGTTACCCGCACTGTTCCAATGGGGGCATTGGGACTGTCGTCTGTCGCAAAGTTAATGGTTGGAGATTGGCTGTCTAGAGTAATGACCGCAGCATTTGAGGTTACGGTACTGACATTGCCGGCTTGATCAGTCTGGCGAACTTGGATGGTACCAATCTCGTAACGTCCTTCTGCTAGAGTAAAGCTAGTACCGCTACCAGTGACCCAAGAACTCCCACCATTCAGGCTGTATTCCCAGTGAGCGCCAGATTCCAGATCAGTGACATTGATAATCCCTACTTGAGTCACCCCATCTGGCTCATTGAAACCCGTATCACTGGCTAAATGAAAACTCGGGGTTGCCGGCACAGCATGATCCACCTCAATGGCAGTACCCACGCTGGCCGAGATGCTGGTGTTGCCCGCTCCATCTGTTTGGCGAACTTGGACACTCCCTGCTGGGTAATTGCCTGGTGTTAAAGTAAACGTGCTACCGCTACCTAGAACCCAGTGAGTTCCCCCATCTGTGCTGTACTCCCAAACCACGCCGGTTTCCAGACCAGTAACGACAATAGTCCCCGTATCTGTTACCCCATCGTGACTACTAAACCCGTTGTCTACCAACAGCGCTAAGTTCGGCGTACTAGGGACATGGTTATCCAGTTGAATAGCTACAGTATTTTGCGCTACAGAAGCACTGAGATTACCTGCGGCATCCCGTTGCCGTACTTGAACATTCCCTGCGGCATAGTTTCCTTCCTCCAGGCGAAAGGATGTTTCTGCACCTACCGTCCAATGAGCACCGCCATCGGTGCTGTATTCCCAGTAAGCGTTTTCTTCCAGACCAGTGATATTGATAACTCCGCTTTGAGTTACGCCATCGTGGGCGTCTGCACCCGTATCCGTTGCCAAGGCCAAACCGGGAACCGTCGGCGTTGTGGTATCCAATACAATGGCTTGGCCATACTCAGCCGTTGCAACAACTTCGCTGGAATTATCCAAGCGGCGCACCTGCACTGCCCCTGGGGCATAGTGTTCCCCGGGCAAGGTAAAACGTCCCTCAGCATTACCAGCAACCCAAGTTTCCCCACCATCTAAGGTGTACTGCCAGTCAGCTTCATCAGGCAGACCAGCCACTATCATCGTGCCCAACCGGGTAACCCCGTCGTGGCTGCTAACACCGGTATCTTCCAGCAGTCCAACTGTGAGTACTGGGCTGACGACGTTGAGAACACTAGTGTTCTGGTTGGATGGGGCAGTGACATTACCCGCTACATCAATTTGACGAACCTGTACCTCACCCACCCCATAACGACCAGGCACCAACTGGAAAGTGCTTCCCGTTCCGGTAGTCCAATCATTCCCCCCATTGGTGCTGTACTCCCAAGTTGCTCCTTCCTCCAATCCGGTAACTCCTATCGTCCCGATAGGAGCATTAGGATCATTGTCCACCGCAAAATCGATGGTTGGCGGCTGAGTATCTAGGGTGATAGCAGTAGCGTTTGAGGCGGCTGTACCAACATTTCCAGCAGAATCAGCTTGGCGTACCTGGATAGAACCTATTCCATAACTCCCCTCAGGAAGGATGAAATTACTATCAACACCAGCCGTCCAAGTTTGACCTCCGTCGGTACTGTATTCCCAGCGTGCACCTTCCTCTAAACCATCGATATTGATAGTACCTACCTGAGTCAGACCATCGTGGCTACTGACCCCAGTATCACTGGCCAAATGAAAAGTAGGAGCAAGGGGTATGGTGGAATCAATGCTAATAGCAGTGGCAATACTCACCGGAGTACTGACGTTGCCTGCGCCGTCTATTTGGCGTGCCTGGATACTATCGGGGAAATAATCGCCAACTGGTAAAATAAATGTTCCGTGATATCCACCCCCCGTTAGCGAAAATGTCGGAATATCTCCTTGAATCCAGTGCTGTCCCCCATCGGTACTATATTCCCAGGTAGATCCTCTCTCTAAACCTGTTATGTAAATGGTACCTACTTGGGTCAGTCCGTCGTGACTATTACTTCCCGTATCCGTTACTAATTCCAAGGATGGGATGGTTGGATTATGAAAATCGATTTGAATAACCCCAGTATTTCGATCGACAGTACCGCTGGGATTACCCGCAGCATCCCGTTGCCGCACTTGAATACTTCCTACGCCATAGCTCCCTTCACCTAAGCTAAAAGTGGCACCATCCCCCTGGGTCCAATTTACTCCCCCATCAGTGCTGTACTCCCAGGTAGCGCCAGCTTCTAAACCCTCTAGCCGGAAAGTACCTACCTGAGTCACTCCATCTTGGTTACTTGAGCCGGTATCAGCTACCAGGGCTAAAGTAGGAGTAGTGGGCGTTGTTAGGTCTAAGGTAATGGGACTAGCAACACTAACTGTTTCTTGGATTTGACCCGAGCCATTGAGAATACGTGCCTGCACCACCCCACTGGGATAGTCACCTTCAGCAAGGGTAAATCGGTTCCCTTGGCCCGATATCCAATTAACACCATTGTCTGTGCTGTACTGCCAAGTTTGTCCAGCTTCCAAACCAGCAATCTGCACAATCCCGACTTGAGTGATACCGTCATGACTGTTGATGCCCGTATCCACAAGCAAAGCAACACTTGCCCCCTCACCCGGGGCACCCACAACAAGGATTTGATCATTTTGGCCAACAGGCGTGGAACGATTACCTACTAAATCAGTTTGGCGAACCTGAATACTGCCTATTTCGTAAGTACCGTGGGCTAGAGAAAAGAGGCTACCCTCTCCAGTTATCCAACTAATTCCCCCGTCTAAGCTATATTCCCAATTAGCATTTTCTTCTAAACCAGTAACGCCAATAGTACCCTCAGCAAGGGTAGCCAAATCCAATAGCGGAGTGCTTGGTAAGCTGGAATCAACGGTAATAGCAATATCGTTTTGTGACCATTGGCTAATATTACCAGAACTATCAGTTTGGCGAACTTTAATTACTCCAGGACTGTAAGAACCATCCTCTAAAGTAAACGTATTGCCGGAGCCATTAGTCCAATTTTCTCCGCCATCGGTACTGTACTGCCAAGTAGCACCTGCTTCTAATTCAGTAACTGAAACTATCCCTTGGCTAGTTAATCCATCATGGCTGTCAATACCACTATCGCTAATTAAACGAAATAGCGGTGTTGCTACTGAAGTATCGATGTATATCCCGCGAGACGCATAGGAGGTACCAGCAATAGCTTGAATAGCACTCGCACCGTCTACTGGTACTTCATTGGCTGCAAAGGTGATACTCCAAGTACCATCATTAGTTACAGTTGCTAATTTTTCTACTACGGTTCCTGAGCGATCACGCCAAGAAACTGTAATCTGACTAGGCAGGGTGTTATCTGTCACATAGCCAGAAATGGTAAGGCCCGCTGATTTTTCCTGAGAATTAATATAATTATCTGCGGCTATCGGATCGATAATTATGCTGCTACCAGTATTCGTTTGATGAGAAACAACATTGACTAAATTACTCGCTCCTGCACTACTAACTTGAGCTGCACCTTGAATAAGAAGAGTTAACCCATCAGGATTTAGTTGATCGTTAGTTAAGTTGCCAGTTAAAGTAGTCAATACTTCATGGGTTGAAGTATCAACGCCTGCTCCAGATAGAGCAGCGAGCAATTTACCATAAACATTAGCTTGTTCGTTCGGTGAGCCACTGCTATCAATAATAGCAATCGGCGATGGTGAACTTCCGGAAACTAATACCAAATCCTGAGTTAATCCAAAAGCTTTCGCTACATTGGAGTTTGCTTGTTGAATTTGTTCTGCACCAATATTACCCAATTGGGTAACTACCGCATCACCCGTTCCCCCAGCTAACCCAAGACTCCGGACAGCTAATTCTGTTAGTACATTCAAGTTGATATCATAGTTACCTGGCTCAGGAACATAGGTAACTGCACGCAGATCAGTATCAAGGTTTTTTGGTAAACCTGTTCCTTCATCAAAATAGTCTTTAGATAAAGTATCTCTATCATAAACTCGCACTAATACCGAACCAACATAATCTCCCGAAATAGTGACTGCAAATCGACCTTCACTATTCACTGAACCAACCGCTAAAACGGTGCCATCTGACTTATAAGCAACAGCTAATAAACTATTGTTATCTAACACTGGACCAGCAATTACTTGACCATTAATAACTGAATTTACAATAATTGGCTCAGCATTGCTGAATGGGACGCTAGTATTTCCTGCTCCATCGGTCTGCCGTACTAATATACTACCCGAAGCATAAGAACCTACTGCCAAAGTAAAAGTATTATCAGTACCTAGAGTCCAGCTAGTACCTCCATTAACACTGTATTCCCAAGTTGCTCCTTCTTCCAAACCGCTAACCTGCACCGAACCTGCATTTAATTCAGGATTAATTATTGTGAAACTTACTTGTTCTGGTTGCTGACTATCTATCGTTATCAATGTTAAATTTTCAGTAACTGCACTTACATTACCTGCGTTGTCAGTCTGACGAACTTGAATAGATCCTTCAGCATGGGCCCCTTCTGGTAAGTTAAAAGACGTACCACTACCTGTGGTCCAATTTCTTCCACTATCAGTGCTATACTCCCAGCGGACACCAGTTTCTAATCCAGTGACATTAACAGTAGCAATTTTAGTTAAACCATCATGATTACTAATTCCGGTATCATTTTCTAAATGAAACCCAGGAGCAACTGGCGCAGTAGTATCATCAGTCGCTTTACTAGAAGAAGAACCAGCTGCAGCAGCAATCCCGCCGCCTATCCCCACAGCTAAGAAAGCGCCAGTGAATCCACTTATTCCACTAGTCATTCCTACTGGAACCAGTGCTGGATTATAAACAGCTGTATGATTAGTAATAGACAATCCAGCTAATGACTCACCTTGATTGGCTAATCCAGGAAATAGATTTTGAATAACCTGACTATCACCATAGGCATAAACTAATTGACTATCACCTGCTGCTAAACCTAATGGACTATCTGCAGTAACAGAATAACCAGTGCTGGCGTCACCGGGTAATATTACCGAACATTGAGCACCTAAGCATTCATGATAAAAATTTTCTAAGACTAATTTAGTGCCATCAGCATAATTAAGTTGTAAATCATTTTTTGCACGAACGGCAACTACATCATCAGCAAGAATTTCTTGTTGAATATCTTTATCTATTGATTGATAAACAACCCGATAGTGCTTCCCTGCCTTGACTGCTACTTTTTCTGTCTGGCCATAGGCCAATGGCTGAGGGGCGGTACCTTCCAGTTTAAGAACGCGCTGACCCGATTGGTTCATTTTTTCCATAATAGGCTCCAGGTAAGATAAGAATTAGGGATCGGTGTAAATACTTCACAAAATAAAAGGATGTGACTTCAATTAGCCCCATCTAATTGTTCGAGAATAGCTTGCCGCAGTAAGACCTGTCGATCATCATCGAGGGGTTGATTACTACGATCAGTAATAAAAAATACGTCATCTGCTTGGGCTCCCACGGTAGCAATCTTGGCATTCTGTACCCGAACGCCACAGGCCACCATCGCTTGACCAACTCGAGCCAGTAAGCCGGGACGATCCTGAGTGAGCAGAACCATTACCGTACGCCGCTGAGCACCATCCAAGCTGAAACGAACCTCGGTGGGTACTGGGAAGTGCTTTAGCCGCCGAGGAGTGTAACGAGAATGGGGAAGGATGTAAGGTTGGGGGTTAGACAGCCTATCCTGAAGAGCCAGCCGAATTTCCTCTAGCCGCTCAGAGGAACTAATGGGCTCACCGCTTTCCTCCAGCACGATATAACTGTCCAGGGTGTAACCTTGGCGGGTGGTGAGAATGCGGGCATCAGCGATGGTTAACCCTAACTGATCCAGCGTAGTGGTAATCAAGGCGAATAATTCATCCTGATCCCGAGTGTAAACGAATACTTCACTGCCACCTCGGCGAGTCCGTTGTCGAATTACCAATAAGGGAAACGCATCATCTTGTTTGCCAATGATCGCTTGGGTAATAACCGCGATCTCGTCAGAGGCATAGCGTAGGAAAAATTCGTTATCCAAAGTTTGCCAGAGGGCATTCACCGCTACCCGAGGGACACCAAAGGCACGGAGTAACTGGCGAGTCTCGTTTTGTACCTCCTTAACCCGATCCATCAGGTCCACGGGATTACTTAACCCCCGCCGTAACACTCGACGAGTGGCCTGATAAAGCTCCCGGAGCAGGGCGTCCTTCCAACTTGTCCACAGGGTAGGACTGGTAGCACGGATATCTGCCACCGTGAGTAAGTACAAATAATCCAGATGAAGGGTATCCCCCAGTTGAGCGGCAAACTGCTCCACCACGGCAGGATCAGTGATGTCCTGGCGCTGGGCAGTAGCAGACATGATGAGATGTTTCTCCACCAGCCAAGCCACCAATCGCCCATCAAACAGGGGAAGACCGTGGAGTTGGCAAAAATTTTGTGCCTCTTGAGCCCCCAGTTGAGAGTGATCTCCCCCGCGACCCTTAGCGATGTCATGAAACAATCCTGCCAAATAAAGCAGGTGGGGTTTGGGGAGTTGCTGGGCAACACGGGTACACAAGGGTAATTCATGGCCATGGGCTGCTACGAAGTAACGACGTAAATTGCGTACCACAAACAAGGTATGTTCATCCACGGTATAGACATGAAACAAATCGTGCTGCATTTGTCCCACGACTCCTCCAAAAGCAGGAATGTAGGCTGCCAACACACCATAGCGGTTCATGCGTCGCAGTTCGTGATAAACCCCTTGGGGTTGCTTCAAGAGTTCTAAAAATAAACTGCGATTACGCAAATCACTGCGGAACCGCTTATCGATGAGATTTCGCTGATCACGGATGCGGCGGATGGTAGACGCCCTTACTCCTTGAAGTTCTGGGTGTTGAGCCATCAACAAAAACAATTCCAGCAGCGCAAAAGGATAGCGCTGCAAAACCTGATCATTAGCCAATTCCAGGAAGCCATTGCGGGAACGAAACCGGCGGTTAATGGTGTGAACCTGGACGGGTTGCTCCGCCATCAATACCGTTTCTTGGAATAATTGGATAAGCATCTCGTTAAGACGAGAGAGATCCATCACAGTACGGTAGTAGCGCTTCATAAACTGCTCCACCGCCAACCCATGGGGAGCATCGTGGTAGCCGTAGTGCTGGGCTAAGGTGCGTTGGTGGTCAAACAGTAGTCGATCTTCTCGACGGCCAGTAAAGGTATGGAGCGCCCAACGGATTTCCCACAGGAAAGCTTGAGCTTCCATCAGGGTGTGGTATTCCGCCTCCGTAAGGAACCCCACATCTACCAGCCCATGGAGACTAGTCACTCCGAAGTGACGTTTGGCTACCCAACCCACCATCTGGATATCCCGCAGCCCCCCGGGACCCTCCTTAATATTGGGCTCTAAGTTATAGGCGGTATCGTGGTACTTGCGATGGCGAGCTACTTGCTCCGCTAATTTACCCTCGAGAAAAGCTCGACTTGGCCATACTTCACCACAAGCGCACTGTTGCTGCATCTGCTCTAGTAAGGCGGGTGGCCCGGTCAAACGACGAGCTTCCATTAGATTAGTAGCAACAGTAATGTCTTGACGAGCTTCAATGAGACATTCCCGGAGAGAGCGGACACTGTGCCCGACCTCTAGGCCGATATCCCAAAGCGAAGTGATAAAAGATTCGATTCGTCCCCGATAGCGATCATGGTTGTCTTGCTCTAAAAGAAGGAGCAAATCGATATCAGAATGAAGATGTAACTCTCCCCGACCATAACCCCCAACTGCGATCAGGGCAATATCGCTGTCATCGGATAAACCACAGCGACACCACATTCGTTCCAACACTTCGTCTATCAATCTGGCCCGCCAGATGACCAACTGGAGAGAGGAAACGCCCTGTTCAAAACGTTGACGTAGCCCCTGATTGGTCTGACGAAGGGCATCCCGAAAAGCTTTGATGGGAGAAGTTTTTTTAGCGAGTGCTTCGTCTAAGGCATCTCCGTCGAAAATGCCTACCAGATCATCAACGGAATTGGTTGACAGAGCGTCAGTGTCGTTGGAATGGGTCACAGAGGATTACCGCTGGGCTGACTAGTCTAAGTTGGGAAACAGTGCTTGGGGGGATACCGCAGTAGCTTAAAGCCGGAAGTCATGACCGAGATACACCTCCCGTACTTGCTGATGGGCCAAGATGTCAGCCGGATTCCCTGCGGCGATAACCCGCCCTTGGCTCATAATGTAAGCCCGCCCGCAAATGCCCAAGGTCTCGCGAACATTATGGTCAGTAATAAGCACACCGATACCCCTGTCGGTGAGGTGACGAACGATTCCTTGAATGTCCACTACTGAAAGTGGGTCTACCCCGGCAAAAGGTTCATCTAGCAAAATGAAACGAGGCTCGGCTGCTAACGCTCGGGCAATTTCCAATCGCCGTCGTTCTCCTCCCGACAGACTTATACCAAGACTCTCGACAAGATGGCCAATATGCAACTCGTCTAGTAATTCCTCCATAACCTGACGGTGGCGAGAAGCAGGGAGATCGCGACGAGTTTGGAGAATCGCCAGCACATTATCCGCCACCGTAAGCTTCCGAAAAACTGAAGCCTCCTGAGGCAAATAGCCCACACCGTAACGCGCCCGAATATGCATCGGCTCGCGGGTAATATCTTTGCCGTCCAGCAGAATACGCCCGTTATCCGCAGCTAATAATCCTACAACCATGTAGAAACAGGTTGTTTTACCTGCACCATTGGGGCCCAATAGACCCACTACTTCTCCGCTTTCTACTGCTAGAGACACCCCATCCACTACACGGCGTTTCCGATAATGCTTACCTAATTCCTCCGCTACCAGTGCCATTAGGGCTGACTTCCTGAGGTATTACCTGGCTTGTCCGTTCTACCACCCTCTCCCTTAGAAGGGTGTTCTTGAGGAAATAAAGTCGCCCTTACTCGCTCTCCAGGGGTATTTCCAGAGGAAGCGCTCACCCGATTGTCGTCAATATGGTAGTCAATACGATTTCCCCGAAAAGTGTTACGACCCTGGGTAACTTCTCCACCGTTTACCAGATGGACTAACTGTTTTTCCGCCTCATATTCCATGCGGGGCGCGGTGGCATGCACTTCTTCTTTATCTGACGAGGGTCGCTGACGAAAGCGAACAGGAGACCCCTCAGCGATTACTCGGATCAAAGCCCGACTCCCTGCGGCGTGGTAACTGGTGACCACGGCTCCGGTAAGCACCATACTCCCTTGGGTTAGGCTAACATTACCCCGATAAACAGTGATGCCTTTCTGCTCATCCAGCTCTGCTTGGTCTGCCTCAATGTAGACCGGCTGGTGCCGATCAGCTTCTAAGGCCTGGACGGGTTCTATTAACCCTAATCCTCCACCAACAATCCAACCAACAAGCAATAGCAACCACAAATTAGGCATTGCGACTCTTCCTAGAATGGAGGCAGTACTAGGGATGGCGGGGTTCATAACGACTTTTGACTTGGGATAGCAATTCTATTCGCCCAACTTTAAGGGATGCTCGTATTCCCACCGCGTTCACGATTAACTGAGGATGACGAATCTGAACTGGGGCTTGGGTTTCAGCGTACTCATCTCTGGGATAGATCAAAACGGCAGAACCGTCTAATTCCCAAGAATCCAACTCCGGTGGACGACGAACAATCACAGGCCCAGGCAACCATACCGATTCTCCCTTGGCCCTCACTTCTCCCTGGTCAGATTGTATCCACCAAGTAACTGTTTGCTCCCGGTAAAGGGTTAACCGAGGATTGGTTAATTGAGCTTTATCATCATCTGGGTAGTGATCGAGACGATTTCCCTGAAGACGCTGCCGAATGTGCCCGGCAGCGTCTAAAGTAACGATCGTGAAATTCTCTGCATAGTAGTCAGACTGATGAAGCAAGGGAGAAGCAACCGCTACCAACGGAGGAGTGGTCAACTCGGCTAACCAAGCGCTCAAGGCAGCCAATAACCCCAATCCAGCGAGACCGGCTAGTTGGGAAAGTGTAAAAAGACGGCGGCGATCGTACACAGGGGCTCTGACAGTTGGACTAGTCCTTAGCTAGGTAGCGAGCTAATGTAGACTCCAAAGAACCTTGAGCCTCCATCAGTAACTCACAAACATCCCGCACTGCCCCTCGACCGCCAGGGTGAGGGGTTTGCCAGTGGCAGTGGCGCTTTACTAAAGGATGAGCATCCTGGACAGCAACAGCTAATCCCACTCGCAGCATCACTGGTAGGTCTATCACATCATCGCCGACAAAAGCGGTCTCTTCAGGTTGTAACCCAATTTCCTGCAGCAACTGTTGGTAAACCGGTAATTTTTCCACATGCCCTTGGTAAACATGAACAACTCCCAAACTTTCCATGCGATGGCGCACAACATGGGAGGTACGACCAGTGATGACACCAAGCTCCACTCCGGTGGATTGCAACATTTTCATACCATGTCCATCCCGAGAGTAGAATGCTTTGTACTCCTGACCATCATCTCCTAAATACAGGCTACCGTCCGTTAGAACACCATCTACATCGAAGATTACCAACTTTATTTGGGCTGCCCGTTCCAGGATGTCACGCATCGCTTGTTTCTCCTCGGTTGGTTGGATCTATTAGCAGTTCACAGGAGAATTAAACGACCCCAGCTCTCAGTAAGTCGTGCATGTTCAGCGCTCCTACCAAATGTCGCTGGCTATCCAGTACCAGCAGGGCGTTTATCTTGTAGTTTTCCATCATCCCTAAGGCTTCCGCTGCCAGCATTCCTGGTGATACATGGCGGAAACGAGCAGTCATCACTTGTTCCATACCGACTTCATGAACATCAACTCCTCTATCCAAGGCACGACGCAAATCACCATCGGTAAAAACACCTACTACTTGGGCGGTATCATCGATAACAGCCGTCATTCCTAGTCCCTTACGGGTCATCTCTACCAGAGCATCACTCAGACGAGCAGTCAAAGACACCACTGGGATACCGTCACCTATGTGCATGAGATCATCAATGCGCAACAACAATCGTCGCCCTAAACGCCCTCCGGGATGAGACAGAGCAAAATCATCTGCTGTAAACCCCCGAGCTTCCAACAACGCTACTGCCAGCGCATCCCCCATAACTAAAGCCGCTGTGGTACTTGCTGTGGGAGCTAAACCTAGGGGGCAAGCCTCCTGCTCTACTCCCACATCTACATTTACCGTGGCTGCTCTGGCTAAGGTGGAATCAGGCCGCCCTGTCAAAGTAATGAGGGGGATAGCAAGGCGTTTAATAAGGGGTAAAAGAGTTAAAATTTCTTCAGTTTCCCCAGAATTAGAGATGGCCAGTATGACATCCTGCCGAGTGATCATTCCTAGATCACCATGGCAAGCCTCACCGGGATGAACAAAAAAAGCTGGGCTACCAGTACTAGCCAGGGTAGCGGCAATTTTGTTGCCGATATGGCCTGATTTTCCCATGCCCACAACCACCACTCGTCCTCGGCAACTAAGCAGGCAGCGGCAAGCGGCGATGAAATCACCTCCTATCCGCTGGGTAAGGGCTGCCACTGCAGCTGCTTCCACATTAATTACGGCTAAACCTAACCGACAGAGTTTGTCTGCTTCCGTTTCTATCCCAAGGGATGGAGGGAGTTGCACAGAAAAGGAATTCATCGGGACATTTCCCCATCGCTTAAGTTTTTAGGCTAAAGTTTTTAGGCATTATGGATTTCAATTGGCCAAGGGATAACCTAACTCAGCCAAACGAGCCGATAACACTTCTTGGGACAGATCGTTGCCTCGCACCGACACCTGCCCGCCCTGGATAGTCACCTCTACACTTTCTACCCCAGCCAATGCTTTCAAATTTTTTTGAATCGCATTGACGCAACCATTGCATTTGACATTACGAACGACGAACTGGTGGACTTGCATAGCACTCCTCCTCGGTAGGGCTATAGGGTAACAGCCCTCTTGGAACAAACCCATTGGCATCTTATCGAGCTAAAATTGTCCCCCGGTAGTAACCGCTACAACCAATGCCATCTCGTTTCCTAAGAAACAGCACAACGAACGGTCAATGCCAATGAAGCTAAAAACAGCATCAGTGTCCTTGCATGACCTGCTACTAACCACAGGGGGCATTGCTCTCTTAGTGGGGGCTGGTTTCGCAGTCACATACCAGTTCGTGCAACCAGCACCGCCAAACCGTATTGTCATTACCACAGGCAGTGAAGCAGGTGCCTACTATCATTTTGCTACCCGTTATGCCACCTTGCTGGCTCGGGCAGGAGTTCGCCTTGAGGTCCTTACTGCAGCAGGCTCTCTGGAAAATATTCAGCGTCTAGAACAGGGTGAAGCTCAGGTTGGATTTGTACAAGGAGGAATCATACCCACCAAAAAAGAATGCGAATCTTCTGAGGAAGAGTGCGAACCAGAGGAGGGGACACTACTATCCCTGGGTAGTGTTTTTTACGAACCCATCTGGGTCTTCTATCGAGGAGAGACAAGAGTAACCAGATTGGAGCAATTGCAGGGCAAAAAAGTTGCTATCGGTCTTCCCGGTAGCGGTATTCGCCAATTATCAGAACAACTATTGGCTGCTAATGGAATTGCTACCAATGGCCAGCTGCTCTCCCTGAGTACCCAGGAATCAGTCCAAGCCCTGCAAGAAGGGGATATTGATGCTGCTTTTGTTATCGGTGCTCAAGAAGCTTCGGCGGTGAGGACGTTACTCCAGTCACCTTCGGTGCGCTTAATGAGTTTCTCCCAAGCAGATGCCTATCAACGTCGTTTTCCCTACCTTACTAAACTGACCCTTCCCCACGGAGTAGTAGATTTAGCTAAGGATCTCCCCAGTGAAGATACCAACCTAGTAGCTGCTACGGCTAATCTAGTGGTTCGGAACGATCTGCATCCGGCATTGCAAAATCTGCTGCTGCAAGCAGCCACAGAAATACATGGAAAGGTAGGTTTTTTTCAAAAGGCAAGAGAATTTCCAGTTTATCGGGATCAAACCTTACCCCTTTCCGGAGAAGCTGAACGTTACTACAAATCAGGCCCTCCGTTTCTCCAACGCTACCTCCCTTTTTGGTTAGCTGTTTTGTTTCAGCGTTTATTAGTGTTAGTTGTCCCCCTAATAGCGCTTTTGCTGCCACTGTTAAAAGTAGCTCCCAGTGTCTACTCTTGGCGAATAAAATCAAGAATATTTCACTGTTACGGTGAGCTTAAAGTCCTAGAGACAGAGCTAAGGGGGAATTTCACTCCCATCAAATTTCCAGAGTACCAACAGCGACTAGATACTATCGAGGCAGAGGCCAGTAATTTAGTCGTTCCACTAGCTTTTACCGATCTGGTCTATACCCTCCGGGAACACGTCAATTTAGTGCGACGCACCTTGGAAAAATTGGAAAAATAAGTAGATATTCGTCAAGAGATTCAAAAAAATAGCCCGCTGCAAGCAGCGGGCTAGGTGGGTGGGAACTAACTATCAGATTAGCTATTTCTTACTACCCATGTCCCTTTTCATCCCGACTACTCCCTTATCCACCTTCACCAGTGCACCCATCAGGGCGCTCGCCTCCAAACTCATCCCTCCCACATTGGGGGATACGGTGAAGGCTACTTCAGGCAGTGGAAGAATTTGCACTTCTAAGTCGGAAACATGGTGATCACCACTAGTGTTGATGGTGACAATAGTCTCCACGATAGAGCGCTGTAGCGACGACATTATCCCTGGGTGACGAATAGTGGCATCTTCTAACTGGGTAGCCAGATATTCATAGTCCGCTTCGCTTAAGTCTTTTACATGGCCGAAAATTAGCGAAATGGTGGGGATAAGGCCAACTTCGTTCTCCACCTTCTTTAGCTTGTAACCTGCGAAGTTCAGTAACTTAGCCAAGTCCATGGCATCGTCTTTAGTGATATTTTCCGCCATGGAGGCAGGAGTCGGGGGAGCGACATAGTGTAATACGTTGTCGTACAACACATCCCAAGTCCACTGTAGAGCACGCCCAGAGTAGTCTAGCGCTACTTCCAGATAGCTAGGACGATCCTGAATAAGATCAAGGTAAGGAGCGGGTCCTGAGCCTTCGTCAGCAGTAGGAGGAGCAGCCGTAGTCCGCCAGGCCATCGTCAGGGACAAGCCCGTTGTGGCCGACGCAGGGGAGGCTGCGAATAAAATAGTTAAGCCCAAAGCGGCACCGATTAGGCACCTTGTGGAAAATTTGCCATACATAACAGCCTCTCCAGTACGGGCAGTCCAATCAAGGGACCGCACAAACCCAGCTCGAGCCTCCCGACGGGAAGGCTACCCACGTTACGAAAATCTGCCCACGGCAACGACGGAGTTCAAACCAACGGCTCCTCAGCTCGCCGCTGCCCCACGGATAATGATGAAGTTCCATAGTACATAAGAAAGGAAGTACAGAGAAGCGGCCAAGTAACTAAAACGCTGTAACCCTTTATCGCTCCAGCGCTTGCGGGTCATCATCACCGTCATACCAACGATGCTTAGAGCCACCAGATGGGAGAGCGTCATGATGTGCATTCTATCCACTAGAGTCACCGACTCACTGCGACCGATGACCGCGTCAGTTGCTCGCAAATTAATCACAGTGGCAAATAAAGTACCCACCACCACACTATTAATGGTATTCATCATTGATGGAATACCAGATAACATGAGAAATGCCATATTGGAAATCAAAAATGCTGCATAAAGCGCAATATGAAGCTTGACGAATAATATAGTAGAAATACGCTGTATTTCCACATCAATTCGTACCTGAGCATAATTAGTGACTGATTCACCGGCAGGATCACCAAAACCAGAATCATATTGTTTTTGATCAGCTGTTACCGTCATTTGTCGAATAGTAAAGCCATCCAAACTCAGATCATTATTAATACGGTTTTCTTCTTCATTTACGGTATAAATAAGCTGGTTTATATCATATTTGCTTTCCTCTAAAATAATAGTTAATACATGACGGTCAAATGGAAAATTAGACATATCCCAATGATGGCGAAAAGTACCTTGGATTTTTTCTTGAGACCAAAATATTCCTCCTTTTGGCTCGACACTTTGTAAACCGATCCCAGCTGATTTACTATTCACTAATTCTAGCGTTTTAAGTGGTTCAAAATTAGGATTACGATGATCAGCCCATAACCAAAAATCCGCACCGAAAGTTTCTCCTTGGACATTGAGATCGTGGAGAGACAATAGATAAACACCTAGTTTTACAGGAGTTACTTCTCCCTCGACTTTCTCTCCCTTGGAAGAAGGTTCCCCGTTTGTTGTAGGTGGTTCTTCGGGAGTAACGGTTTCTCCCCAAACCGTCAATGGAGCCAACAATCCCCAGCCCCACAATAAAATGACGCTTAAAAAGCTACGATTGATCATAAACATAGTTGTATCCCCGTTGCTCACCCATCATTCCCGGGAGAAAGCAGATATTAGTGTGTTGCATCGACACGCGATCAGGAAGATCATTCACCACCTTGTTCACTGTGGCAAATGTCTAGCCGGTAGATTGACCGGCGACATGCGCCATCGGGTAGCTCCTGCGAGTATCATAGCCAGCATTGCCTGAGGCGAGGGAGCTGTGTTTACCCCGGGTAGCCTCCGGTTTGAAAAGCGGTGGGACTAAGCCCGCCGGAATCTTATTCACCACTACTAACCAGGTAATTTTTTCCTGGCGGCCAGTTACCGTTCCTATGCTCGAACTGCTCTCCACCTTCTTGCAAGCCACCTTCGTTGTTACTCTTCCCTATGTGGTCAGCCACGGTAGTGAGGTGCTGGTGCACCATGTGGCTCACCGCGAATTTGGTGAAGTCCCTATTGTCACTACGTTGGCACGCGTCCAGGGGCTCCTAACAGGGGGGCTTCTGCTCTACATGAACTTAGATGGTCGCTACTACGACCTCCAAGCACTATTCCTCCCAGAGAGTCCGTGGAATCTCACTCTTTCCCAGTTTCTACTGGAGCGCTCCAACCTCTTCACCTACGACATAATGCCTGTGGTGAGGCTGCTTACTGATGTACCGACCATATCGGGTGCTTTGGCTGCCACTGCATTGGTTGTACTACCTTTGCTATTAGCGTTGCTGTGCCTCCGTTTCTGGAGAGGATGGGAGACTCTCAGGGCCTTTCTTGCTTGTATTGGGATTGCTGTATGGTCTGCTTGGATGACTGTTTACCTACTCTGTATGGTTTTCTGGAGTCTGCACTTACTGAATTTCTGGGCTTTAGCGATAGCTACCCTGTACATCCAGCGTCGCCATGCGGGAGGACATCACTGAGATCTGGTTCTTTCCTTCCTTTGTTCCCGAAAAAAAGCCACCTCCTCTTTTGAGGGGGTGGCTTTTTTTAATGGAAAGCCTAAAAAGTACTAGGGGTTAATTCGTGCTGCTACTCCGGCTGGAACAGTAGGCAAGTGGCCGTTGCGTCCTGTTGCTGCTTTCCGATAAAAATAATCCCCTACTAGCGCTCCGGCGACCGCGCTAGTGACGCCGTAAAATCGGTTGGCGGATAAAGCCGCCTGATTAGACGCCAGCGCACCCATCCCTGTCACTTCAGGAGCGGACATTAGCAAAGGGGCAGAAGCTAAACCACCGGTAGCCGCATTTAGAACCACCACTCCAGCAATGGCTCCAAGGC
>CAWUNB010000003.1:0-22850 GCA_963923745.1 uncultured Thiotrichales bacterium | reverse complement strand
TATCCAAGCGTTCCTCGGCTTACACCAGTATGACTAGTGGATTGCAGTCTTTAGTGGACAAGTTGGGTGGGAATTCGGATACCAGTTCCGACAGTACTCTGAATACGCTGCAAAAAGACTTTAGTCAGCTAGTTAATTCCTTAAGTCAGGCCAATGGTGGAACTACTGCCGCTGGCAGTGCAGACTTGCAGAGTTTCTTGAAGAATATGGTGTCCAACCTGCAAGATCGCCAAGGAGGCCAGTCTAGTACCCTGGGTGGTTTGGTTAGCGTATATTCCTGACTTTATTGGGCAAAAGTCTTCTGCCCTTGTCATTTCTCCCAGGACCAGCGATTGGCATAAAGCAAATAGGGGCCGTCGCTGGTCCATATAGATGGTCCCACTTACCCCTCTCCGTCTCCTCCCCCTATTGGGGGTGGTTCTGTTGCTAGAAGGAATTTTATGTCTCCCCTGACCGACTCTGGAGCGTGGAAGCGTCTCGCGGATCATGCTCACGCCTTATCCAACCTCTCCCTACGGGCGTTATTTCAGGGGGATCCACAGCGTTTTCAGCGTTACTCCCTGCAAGTCGGTGATTTGCTGCTGGATTATTCCAAGAACTTGATAGTGGACGACACCCTACCTTCGCTAGTGGAGCTCGCCCGCCAAGGAGAGTTGGAAAAGTGGCGAGCTAGGATGTTTGCCGGAGAGGTTATTAACAATACCGAAGGACGAGCGGTACTCCACGTTGCGTTGCGCCACCAGGGACCGGGGCAATTTAAGGTAGACGGCGAAGATGTTTTGCCCAAGGTGCGGGAAGTATTGGGGCAGATGTACCGCTTTACCGAAATGCTACGCAGTGGTATCTGGCGAGGTTACTCCGGACGGGCCATTACTGACATCGTTAACATTGGTATTGGGGGATCTGATCTGGGGCCTGCTATGGTAACCCAGGCTCTAACTCCCTATCATCGACGAGATTTGCGAGCCCATTTTGTTTCCAATGTGGATGGTACCCATCTTGCTGAAGTATTACGGCTCTTGGATCCCCAAACTACCTTATTCATTATCGCTTCTAAAACTTTTACCACCCAAGAAACTATGATGAATGCCCATACCGCTCGCCAGTGGTTTCTGGCAACGGAGGCCAAGGAAACGGACATTCACCGCCATTTTGTAGCTGTTTCTACTAATACCCAAGCAGTAAAATCCTTTGGTATTGATCCTGCCAATATGTTTGCTTTTTGGGATTGGGTTGGTGGACGCTATTCTCTGTGGTCTGCTATCGGTTTACCTATTTGTTTAATGATTGGTGTGGATGGCTTTAAGGAGCTATTGCGGGGCGGTTATGATATGGATCAGCATTTTTTGCAAGCTCCCCTAGCCGCCAATATGCCAGTTATTCTGGGATTATTAGGAATTTGGTATAGCAACTTTTTAGGAGCTGAAAGTTATGCTGTATTACCTTATGACCAATATTTAGCTCGATTACCCGCTTTTCTTCAACAATTAGACATGGAAAGTAATGGTAAGCGAGTTAATCGTTATGGCCAATTATTGGATTATACAACTGGCCCGATTGTTTGGGGAGAGCCGGGCACTAACGGGCAGCATGCTTTTTATCAGCTGATTCATCAAGGAACTCGGTTGATACCGGCTGATTTTATTGCCAGTGTTGAAAGTCATAATCCGGTAGCCGAACATCACGTGACCTTATTATCTAATTTCTTTGCCCAAACGGAAGCCCTGATGAAGGGTAAAACTGAAGCAGAAGCCCGAACAGAGTTACAGCAAGCTGGATTATCGGGAGATCCCTTAGAGCAGTTGCTGCCCCATAAAGTATTCCCTGGTAACCGCCCAACTAATTCTTTGTTACTCCAACGTTTGACTCCCCACTCTCTGGGAATGCTGTTAGCTCTCTACGAACATAAAGTGTTTGTCCAAGGGGCTATTTGGCAAGTCAACTCCTATGATCAATGGGGTGTGGAGTTAGGTAAGCAACTGGCACGAACAGTGCTGGATGAATTGCAAAATGAAATTCCAGTTATGGGCCATGATGGCTCTACTAATGGTCTGATTAATTATTACAAGCAGCGGCGCAACTGGAATTGAGCTATTGAACCAAATGGGTTGCTGGTTGCAATAGCACTGGGTAACCTTAGAGCAACCCAATAATGAGATGAACGGAGGAATGAATTAATGAGCCGGTATACGTTTGGGGCATTGTGGGGGCTGTTGTTGATGGTGTTAATTGGCAGCAGTTCTGCCCAGGCCCAAAGTTTGGAAGGAGTACAGCAGTCCATTAGGGATGGTATTACTACTATGGCCAACGGCGTTAATAAACTCGCCGAAAAACCCAATCGGGACTTTCTAACCTTGGTAATTGGCGGTGGAGTGGGTTACTTTGCCGGGAAATTTGTCAGCGGTATTAGTTTATTAGAGATTCAAGCCCTGGCAATATCATTAATGCCTCTGGCTGGTGGTATAGCAGGCGTCTACTTGGCCAATGAAGGTTATTTCGATGGCGTGCGGGATGCGATAAGAGGGAAGTTTTAAGAAATTGCTATGTTTGGGGAAGCGAGCGGTTAGTGAAGTATTCCGCTCGTTTCCCAGCGGCCAAGTAAGTTATCTCTGAGCGTCAAAAACTTTCTAACTTGGCGTAACCCAGCACTAATTCTTTACGTCCATGGGTAGGGAATTGTACTTCGACTCGAGCTCGAGGCCCTTCTCCCTCCATTCGGATGACTAGGCCCTCGCCGAACTTAGGATGGCGTACCCGTTGACCAGGCCGGAATCCCCTTGCTGCTGAAGGTGAAGGGGGAGTGGTTGTCGTTTCCCGGTAAACCGGTGCCACTGGCCTGGTTACCGTTCCCCGGAGCCGTACTTCCTGGACTAATTGGGTCGGTAGCTCCCGCAGGAACCGGGAGGGAGTAGCCAGGGTGTAGCTGCCGTGAAGACGGCGTTCTTCGGCGTAGCTTAACATTAGTTGGCGTTCGGCTCGGGTCATACCTACATAGCACAGCCGCCGTTCTTCCTCCAAGCCAGCGATGGTATCCATACTGCGACCGTTGGGAAATAAACCTTCCTCTAACCCCACCATAAACACCAGGGGAAACTCTAATCCCTTAGCGGTGTGTAAGGTCATGAGTTGCACCGCTCCTGCTTCCTCATCTCCCCCTGTATCGCCGGCATCCAATACCGCTTCGGTTAGAAACTGCAGCAGCCATTGTTCTGGAGTCTGATCATCACCACCTTGCTCCCGTGCGGCATTAATCAACTCAGCCAGGTTCTCCTCCCGCCCCACGGCAGCCAACTTGTCCTCTCGTCGGTAGTGCTCCACCAACGGAATACGTTGCAGCAAGATCTCCACTAAAACATCGAGGGGATATACCACCGCCTCAGTTGCCAATCCATCCACTAACGTCAGAAAACCTTGCAAAGCGTTGCCAGCTCGGGCTGGGAGTAGTTTTTCTGCTAACGCGGCTTGGCTGGCCAGCCACAGACTAATTTTCCGTTCCCGAGCAACCCCTCGGACCACTTCCAAGCTTCGATCCCCTAGGGCACGGGCTGGTGTATTAACCACTCGTTCAAATGCGCCATCGTCGTGGCGATGGGCGATTAGTCGAAGGTACCCTAATACATCTTTGATTTCTGTGCGCTCGTAAAAACGCATTCCCCCATAAACTCGGTAGGGCACTCCTAACCGAGCGAGCTCCTGTTCAAACAAGCGAGATTGGGCATTAGAGCGATATAGAATCGCGCATTCTCCCGTCCGTCCTCCCTGGGCAACCCAATCGGTAATTCGTTCCACCACGAAGTGAGCTTCATCCCGATCTGTCAGAGCAGCATAAACCTTCAGAGGCTCTCCTGCTTGGCCGGTGGTCCACAATTGTTTGCCTAATCGCTCTTGATTATGGGAGATTAGGTGATTAGCAGCGGCCAAAATAGTGGCGGTAGATCGGTAATTCTGTTCTAAGCGAAAAGTGCGTGTTCCAGGGAAATCTCGAGAAAACAATTGAATGTTTTCCACTCGGGCTCCCCGCCAACCATAGATAGACTGATCGTCGTCACCGACTACAAATAAGTTACCGTCTTGCCCTGCTAGTAATCGTAGCCAAGCATATTGCAAGTGATTGGTATCCTGGAATTCATCCACCAGTAGGTGTTGAAATCGTCCCTGATAATGGGCTAGCAGGGGAGAGGAATCCCGCAATAATTCATGGGCCCGTAATAGCAATTCAGCAAAATCTACCAATCCTGAGCGCTCACAAGACTGCTCATAGGCTCCGTAGAGCTGAATCATAGTTTTTTCGTAGCGACTGTGCGCCGAAGGTTGCAAGCTAGTTGCTCGGCGGCCTTCGTCTTTATTACTATTAATAAAACTAGCCACTTGGCGGGGCGGATAATGGGCTTCATCTATCGCTAACTCCCGCATAATCCGCCGAACTTGACGCAGTTGGTCTTCGCTATCCATAACTTGGAAGGTCTGGGGTAAACCGGCCTGTTGCCAATGACTCCGTAATAGTCGATGACACAGACTATGGAAAGTCCCCACCCACATTCCCCCTAAGGGGGTGGAAAGCAATTGGGCAATTCGTCCCCGTACTTCTCGTGCGGCTTTATTGGTAAAAGTTACGACAAGAACTGCACTGGGAAATAAACCCTGCTCCTCTACTAGCCAAGCGATGCGATGGACTAACACACGGGTTTTACCACTACCGGCACCGGCTAATACCAGAGTAGGTCCTGGAGGGGCGGCGACGGCTTCCTGTTGGGCTTTATTCAAACCAGTCAACAGGGGAGAAAGGGAATCAGTACCTTCGGTGGGTACATCTGCAAGAGAAAGATCGGCAGAATGATGTGGGCGCATAGGGGCAGTTTACCCGATTTATTGCTTTTCGTAATTGCTAGGTTGGCGTTTGCCCTTAATGCTTAGTGTCTCGTAAAACTTGACTGTAAATGGTAGCAGGAACTGCTGTGATCCATTCGAACGATGACAGTGGGCGTTGAGATCGACTGGGTAGTATATTGTCTCTATCCAGCCCCTCCCAAGAAGGCAGGATTTCCCGCACTAATAAGTGAGGTTTATCGTGTTCCGCCCAGTAGTGGTTACCCTAGGTATGTTGTTGCTGTCGGCCTGTAATCGGGAAGGGCCACCGGTGTCTCCTACCGCTAGTCCGCCACCTCCCGAGGTGACAGTACTGGAGGTTAAGCCCCAGGTGGTTCCCTTAACTCGGGAGGTGGTGGGGCGACTAGCGGCAACGCGTACTGCCCAAGTTCGGGCCAGAGTTCCTGGTATCGTACTGCGTCGGGTGTACCCCGAGGGGAGTGATGTTAAAGCAGGTAGTACGTTGTTTCAGATCGATCCAGCGCAATTGGAAGCAACCCTACACACTCAACAGGCCGCTTTAGCGAAAGCAGAAGCGGATGCCAGCAATGCCGCTGCTACTGCGCGGCGGTATAGCGAACTGTATGGCAAACATTTGTTGTCTCGACAGGATTTAGATACGGCTCTTGCCAGCCAACAGACTACTGCTGCTGCCGTTAAAGGAGCCAAGGCGAATCTGGAAGTAGCAACCCTTAATCTGAGTTATGCCACCGTTACGGCCCCTATCGGAGGGCGAGCTGGTGAAGCTTTAGTGCGGGAAGGTGCCCTGGTAGGTCAGGGTGAGACGACTCACCTCACCACCATCGAACAGATTGACCCCATTTATGTTGGCTTTAGCGTTTCTGAACGGGAACTCGAGGATCTACGGCGTGGAGCAGGAGGGGCTGCCCAACCTGCTTCGGGAAAAGTGGAAGTACAGCTCCCCGATGGTAGCTCCTATCCCCAGGCTGGTACCTTGGATTTCTCTAACTTGGCAGTCGATCCCAATACTGGGGCGGTGGCAATGCGAGCGGTGTTACCTAATCCTCAGCGGCAATTACTACCAGGGATGTTTGTCAAGCTGCGCTTGACTCTGGGGCAGGCCAGCAATGCTTTTGTGGTTTCTCAAGCAGCGGTCTCCCGGGATGCTAAGGGCGCTTATGTGTTAGTAGTGGATCCCCTGGGGAAAGTCGAACAACGGCGAGTTGAAACTCTCACCATGACTCTACGGGATTGGGTAATTGGCAGCGGTCTTAGGGAAGGGGATCGAGTGATTGTCAGTGGTCTACAAAAAGTTCGTCCTGGCGGAGTAGCTAAGGCTATTGGACCAAAAGATTCCACCCCAGCGACTACTCCTGCCACTAAATCCTAGAGCGCCTGTCCATGCCCCGTTTCTTCATTGACCGGCCTATCTTTGCTTGGGTAGTGGCCATTCTCATTACCTTGGCAGGGACTGTGGCCATTTTTCGCTTACCTGTTGCCGCCTATCCTCCCATTGCTCCGCCTCAGGTCACTATTACCATGACCTATCCCGGTGCCAGTGCGGAAGTATTAGAGAAAACCACCACTTCTGTTATTGAACAGCAGCTCACCGGGATCGATAACCTGCTGTATTTTGAGTCCACTTCCCGTTCTAACGGAACCGCTCAGATTATTTTGACTTTCACCAGTGGTACCGACCCCGACGTGGCTACTGTTCAGGTGCAAAACCGGGTCAGTGTTGCCACTTCTCGGCTGCCAACGGATGTGATCCAAAATGGTTTGACCGTCACTAAAACTAACAATGACTTTTTAATTGTGGTGGCCCTCAAGTCCCAAGATCCCAGCCTGGATAGTTATGCTTTGGATAATTTATTGGCATCCCAGGTATTGGATTCTATTCAGCGGCTACCGGGAGTGGGTGGTACTAACCAATTCGGTTCCCAATACGCTATGCGTATTTGGTTGGATCCAGACAAATTGCGGGGCTACAACCTCAGTGCCTCCCAAGTATTAGTGGCGGTACGGGGGCAAAATATTCAGATCGCCGCTGGCTCCATTGGGGCAGAGCCGGCTCTGGCTGGTCAGGGTTTAACTGCTTCGGTCAGTGCCGCTAGCCGCTTTACTTCCATTGATGAGTTTGGTGCCATCCTGCTCCGGACCAATGGTGATGGCAGTAGTGTGCGCCTGGCGGACGTGGCGCAGATTCAATTAGCGGCAGAAGCCTATGGGCGTAATGTTCACCTAGAAGGGGGAGCCATTGCTGGTTTTGCTGTGCTCCTAGCCCCAGGGGCTAACGCTCTGCAAGTAGCAGCGGCGGTAAAAGCCCGGATGGATGAATTGTCCCGTTATTTCCCCCCCGGGGTGAGTTGGTTAATGCCTTATGACAGCACTCAGTTCATCAAAATCTCTATTGAAGAAGTGGTTGTAACTTTGTTTGAAGCAGTGGGGCTGGTGTTTTTGGTGATGTTGCTGTTTCTCCAAAATCTGCGGGCGACCCTGATTCCTACCCTGGTAGTACCGGTAGCTCTCACCAGCGCTTTTGCGGGAATGTATGTAGTGGGTTTTTCCATCAACGTACTCAGCCTATTCGCTCTGGTATTAGCCATCGGTCTGGTGGTGGATGATGCCATCGTAGTGGTGGAAAACGTTGAGCGGTTAATGACAGAGGAAAGGTTATCCCCCAAGGAAGCCGCCCGCAAAGCCATGGACCAGATCACTGGCGCTATCATTGCTATCACTTTGGTATTGGCCGCCGTGTTTTTGCCCATGGCCTTGGTGGGAGGGAGTGTGGGGGTTATCTATCGTCAGTTCTCCCTGACCATCGCTATCTCTATGGCTATTTCTGCTCTGATGGCTTTGAGTTTCACCCCAGCGTTGTGCGCTACCCTACTTAAGCCAGTACATAATCATCCCAATTGGTTCCTGCGGCTGTTTAACAATGGCTACAACAGCTTGACACGGGGTTATCTCAAGGGCGTAGGGGCCGCAGTCCGCCACACCCCAGCTTGGATGGTATCGTTTTTTGCCATGGTGGTATTGGCTGGCTTTCTTTACCAACGCTTGCCCACAAGCTTCCTTCCTGAAGAGGATCAGGGCTACGCCTATGCTGTGATCCAGCTTCCCCCCGGTGCCACCATTGAGCGCACCGGACAGGTGCTCCAGGAAATGGAGAAGATCCTGATGAAAAATCCTGCCGTGGAGAAAGTCCTATATGTGGCGGGTTTTAGTTTCTTGGGTCAGGGCGAAAATGTGGGACTGGGTTTTATTCGTCTCAAGGATTGGTCCAAACGGACCGACCCTTCGTTGCAGGCCAGCGCTTTTATCCGCCAGGCTAATGGAGCCCTGCAGAGTATTCAGGGGGCCCGACTATTCCTGGTTAATATGCCCACGGTAAGGGGATTGGGCAGGTTCGGGGGGTTTGATTTCCGTCTGGAAGATCGAGCAGGTTTAGGGCGGGAACAACTCCAGGGGGCAAAAAATCAGTTGTTGCAAGCGGCGGGGAAGCAACCGGTGTTGGCAGGGGTGCGCCCCAACCAATTGGAAGATGCTCCCGAAGTACGACTTCAGGTAGATCGGCTTCAGGCCCAAGCCATGGGTTTGTCCTTGGGGGACATTTATGACGCCATTCGTCTCATGTTAGCTCCGGTTTATGCCAATGATTTTAACTACCAGGGGCGGGTATTACGGGTGTTGTTACAAGCGGATGCGGCCCACCGCAGTCGGCCAGAAAATTTAAGCCAGTTTTATATTCCCCAAGCCGGCAGTAAGGGGGGCATGGTACCTTTATCCAGCGTGGTTAACGTGGAATGGGGTATTGCTTCCCCTGCTATTGATCACTACAACGGCTATCCCACCATCCAAATCAACGGTTCTGCTGCACCGGGTCATAGTTCCGGGCAAGCAATGGCGGCGATGGCCCAAATAGTGAATCAGGACCTGCCCTTGGGAATTGGCTATGAGTGGTCTGGGGCATCCTACCAGGAAATTTTATCTGGCCAGCAAACCGCCATGTTGTTTGCGCTATCCCTGCTGGTGGTATTTCTCTCTTTGGCAGCCCTTTACGAGAGCTGGTCTATTCCGGCAGCAGTACTGCTGGTGGTTCCCTTGGGGGTGTTAGGAGCTCTAGCCTTTACCACTTTACGGGGCCAAGAGAATGACGTTTACTTCAATGTTGGCTTGATTGCTGTCATCGGGTTATCGGCGAAGAACGCCATTTTGATCATTGAATTCGCTAATACTCTGCACCAAGCTGGCCGCCCCCTAGGGCAATCAGTACTAGAAGCGTGTCGTTTGCGTTTCCGTCCGATTTTGATGACCTCTATCGCTTTTATTTTTGGGGTGTTCCCCCTAGTGGTTTCTACAGGGGCGGGGGCTAACAGTCGCCATGCCATCGGTACCGGAGTAACGGGTGGAATGGTGGGAGCCACGGTATTGGGAGTGCTGTTCGTTCCAGTGTTTTTTGTGGCGGTGCGTCAATTATTGGGGGATCGTTTGGAAAAAACTTCCCAAGAGCAGTCCACTAAAAGCTAGGCGATAGTCGTAGTTATTTAAATTCATCCTGTTTAGGAGATCGTTATGTCACAGATTGTGGACATCCGGGCTCGGGAAATTTTGGATTCCCGGGGAAACCCCACGGTAGAGGCGGATGTATTCCTAGCCTCCGGTGTTCAGGGAGGTGCTGGGGTACCTTCTGGGGCCTCCACTGGTTCTCGGGAAGCCATTGAGCTGCGGGATGGGGATGCTAGTCGCTATGGCGGCAAAGGGGTAACCAAAGCGGTAGCCCATGTGAATGGCGAGCTCAAACAATTGCTGGTGGGGCGGGAGGTTGGCGATCAAGCCGGGCTGGATCAGGCCATGTTAGCCCTGGATGGCACGCCCAATAAATCTCGGCTAGGCGCTAATGCTTTGCTAGCGGTGTCTATGGCTTGTGCCAAAGCAGCTGCCAATGAAGCGGGTTTGCCCCTCTACCGTTATTTAGGACCGGGGCCTTATACCTTCCCAGTACCATTGATGAACATCCTCAATGGCGGTGCCCATGCGGATAACAGCGTGGATTTCCAGGAGTTCATGATCGTCCCGGTGGGTGCTATCACTATGGCTGAAGCCGTGCGCTCCGGGGCGGAAGTCTTTCACGCCCTGAAAAAAGTGCTCCATGGTCGTAAGCTCTCTACAGCAGTTGGAGACGAAGGCGGATTTGCTCCAGATTTACCCTCAAACGAGGCAGCCATCGAAGTGATCTTAGAGGCCATTACCAAGGCGGGCTACCAAACTGGTAAGGACATTAGTTTGGCTTTAGACGTAGCTAGCTCTGAATTTTATAAAAATGGTAACTATGTACTGGCTTCAGAAAATCGCACCCTGGATGGGGCGGGTTTGGTGGATCTTTACGAAGATTGGGTGAATAAGTACCCCATTATCTCCATTGAAGATGGCATGGACGAAAGCGATTGGACCGGCTGGAAACTCCTCACTGAGCGACTAGGTAAGCGGGTACAGCTGGTGGGGGATGACCTATTTGTTACCAATACCGCGATTCTGCGTCGCGGTATTGACCAAGGAATCGCCAACTCCATCCTTATTAAGCTCAACCAAATTGGCACGGTAACAGAAACTCTGGCAGCCATTGCCATGGCTCGGGATGTCGGTTACACCGCTATTTCTTCCCACCGATCTGGGGAAACGGAAGACACTTTTATTGCCGATCTGGCAGTGGGAGCCGCTACCGGGCAGATTAAGACCGGTTCGTTATGTCGTTCTGATCGAGTAGCTAAATATAACCGGTTGCTACGCATCGAGAGTCTCTCGCCAGAGATTCCCTATGCCGGTGCTAAGGCATTTCCCGGACTTGCTTAATTAGGCCCCACCCCCATCCCTAACTGTTATTAGGATGGGGGTTCTATTACCCTCATTATTTTCTCCATGAACGATCCCAATTCTGTTCACTCCCCACCGCCCATTCCCAATATTCTTAAAATCTCCAAGAATCCCAGTCTGGCCTGGTTAGCAGTGGTGTTGATTCTGCTGATCATTGGTCTGCAGTATCGTTTGTGGAATGGCCCCGGCAGTGCAGAAGAAGTAACTCGACTACGGGTGGCCATTGAAGATCAAACCCGTCAAAACCAAGCGCTGCGAGAGCGAAATAGTGGTCTAGCTGCAGAAGTTAGAGATCTCAAATCCGGTTTAGAAGCTGTGGAGGAGCGAGCTCGAGGCGAGCTGGGCATGGTGCGCAAGGACGAAAGCTTTTTTCTGGTCGTAGGTAAATGAGGAATCGGGCGCTAGTGCTTTGGGGAGTTGTCCCTGCAGCAGGGCGGGGAGCGCGGATGGACAGCGCCATCCCCAAACAGTATCTGCCTTTGGCAGGGAGGCCGGTATTGGCCCATACCTTGGAGCGGCTTGCTAGTCATTCAGCCCTGGCGGGGATCGTGGTGGCCCTCGGGGAAGACGATCCTTGGTGGCCTACTCTATCACTGACCTTGGCTGTCCCTCTCCATACGGTACAAGGGGGAGCAGAACGAGTCCATTCGGTATTGGCCGGATTGCAGTGGTTGGAAAACCGGGCAGATCCTGCTGATTGGGTGTTAGTCCATGATGCCGCCCGACCTTGTTTGCGTCCAACAGACCTGGAGCAACTGGTAACTGCTCTGGCAGAGCATCCGGTGGGAGGGTTACTGGCCCTACCTGTGAGCGACACCATGAAGCGTACCGATTATCAGGGTAATATTCAGGAGACGGTATCCCGTACCCACCTGTGGCGGGCCCTTACCCCCCAGATGTTTCGCCTGGGAATGTTGCGCCATGCCCTCGAAAAGGCCTTGGCTCAGGGCTGGTTGCCCACCGATGAAGCAGCCGCAATGGAGTTGGCTGGCTATTCTCCTCGAGTGGTAGCAGGTCACCCGGACAATCTCAAGATCACCTATCCCCATGATTTGTCCCTGGCGGGGTTATTTCTCCAGGAACAGGCAGGGGAACCGACCGGCTAATTTTCCATGCGTATTGGTCACGGCTTTGACGCCCACCGCTTTTCTCCTGATCGTCCCTTGGTATTGGGGGGCGTCACTTTGCCCTATTCCCTGGGTATGGCAGCCCATTCCGATGGGGACGTGGTAATTCATGCTTTATGTGATGCCCTGCTGGGTGCCGCTGGGTTGGGAGATATAGGTCGCCACTTTCCCGACAGCTCCGCTGAGTTCAAAGACATTGATAGCCGTATTTTGCTGCGCCGAGTAATGACTCAGCTAACAGAACGCCACTGGGCTGTGGGTAATGCCGACATCACCATCGTTGCCCAAGTGCCGCGTTTAGCTCCCTACGTTGCTGCTATGGCAGCCTGTCTGGCCGATGACTTAAAGGTAATGGTGTCGCAAGTCAATGTAAAAGCCACCACCACTGAACGCATGGGATTTACTGGACGAGAAGAAGGCATCGCAGTTCATGCGGTGGTTTTACTGGTAAACCATTAAAGCAGCCCCCCTAAACTTCGGGTACACGGAGGTGAATGGAATATTCCAGCCCGGTGATGTGCTTCTGTAGGCCTCGGCGACTACGGGCGTTGATGAGTAGGGGAGAGGTAACGTGGGGAGTGATACGGCTCCCCGGTTCCCGACGCTGGGAGTCAGCGTCTTCCCTGGTAGATAAAATCAACAATACTCCTACGGAATCATTTGCGGCAAAGGCCAAGTTTTCAACATCGGTATCGGTCAGAGGAATCTCGTAACTTAGTCCCAACTGGCCCGGATCGACGACAGAAAGTGTGACATCCGGGTCTTCTAGCGCTTGAAGGTAATAAACCACCGGGTGCTCGTGGTCTTCGTGAAACAGGTGAAAACGGTGGCAATGCTCAAACCCCGGAATTCCTCGTGGAAACTGCAGAACTGTTTCGGGGTCCACTTCCTGAGTGCCAAATCGAGTAGTGTCAACCTTCATTTGTGACCGTCCTATGGTGGCGGGGAAAACACTCCTGCAGGAACGGATTGCCATCACCTGGCAAGAGTGGCGGCTGCAAAGGCCCTCGCCAGGGGGCGAGGGCCAGTGGGTTTTACTGCTTCTTCGGTAAGGTAACCATGTCTTGCAAGCTTACTTCGTTGTCCCCTTCTGCGGGATTAACTAAAGTCCCGGTTTGGTGACGAATTTCGATAATCACCTTGGCCAGGGCTGCTTCAGCATTGACTCGGTCCGCTTCGGCGTTAGCCCAATACCGTTCAGTATCAAACTGACGGAAAGCCGTTTCAAATGTTTGCCGTTTATCGGATTGAGCGGCTTCAACTGATTGCCGATAGGCTGCAGCGGATTGATTAGCGGACTTGGCAGTGCTAATGCTGGTCTTTAATTTGTCAGCTAGACCCTTAAGATCAATCGCTGTTTTACGAACGGCGCTATCCAGATCAATCTGATTCTTCATCTTGTTCAGAGTTGCCTGAGTTGCACGTCCACGACCAGCACTATTATCCAGCTTCATGGTGAATTGGATACCTGCGGTGTATCCTAAATCGCCACTGAAATTCTTCAGGGCATTTTCAAAACCAGAAGCCGCATCCTGACCAAAAGTAGCCATTTGCTGATGGAGAGCCATAATTACATTCAGCTCTGGCTTATTGTAATCTATCATCCAGTTCAACAGCTCAGTAGCGGCTTGATCTTCAAGACGGAAAGCCTTTAGATCGAACCGTTTTTCTAGGGCGAGATCATTCCAAGCATCAGGATTGATACCGTCTTCACTCGCTAAAGAAGGGATGGTATCTGTTGCATCGCCAATTTCTTTAGCTTTCTTGAGTGGAATACCAATAGAATTAGCTAAAGCAGCGCGGCTATCGTTCAGTTCTGTCTCGGCAGTATTAAAGTCTTTTCGTTTCTCTTCAACAAAACCCGTAATGCGACCTAACTCAGAAGCGTTTGCTGCCCGAATGGCTTTACCATTCGGCATATGATCAACAACTTCATTTATCCGCTGCTGCCATTTCTTAACCCGTTCAAAAGATGCCTTACGTATTTCATAACGAGCAAGGGCTGCCCGATTATCCCAGTAAGCATAAACTGCGCTTGCCAAAATACTGGAAATAGCATAATTCATATTGGCAAGAGCCGCCTGGAATTTATATTCCTTGGACGTATAATCACCAATGGCCTCTGACAAATCACCCCGCCCCCATAGAGGAATACGAGTCACAAACTTCACTACACCATAAGTTAGAGGAAAATAATTATCTAGCGTAAGACCTCCCCCCTGGAATCCGGTTAAATTTAACTGATTGAGGGCGGAGCTGGCGTTGAGCATATCCTTATCGGAGGTCTTTTGGGTCAGGTTAACACCCACTTGGGTGTAGAGACCATTAAGGAATATCTTGGTGAGTGCTAATTTAAGATCTTCAGTACGGGAGTTGTCGGGTATGAATGCAGTATTGGGAAGCCCGGTAATAGATCCTAGAGAATTTAAACTTAAAAGCTCTAATTCACTAGGATAGCCAAATCCACCCAACTTCTCTGTTTGAAAACTAGCTTCTAGTTTCGGATCAAAAAACTTATAGGCAATATCTTTATCAGCACCCTTAAGTTTGACATTGATACCTTCAGTCATAATCTTGGGTGAATTCTTAATTGCTAGTACTGTTACTTCTTGCAGTGTAACAGCCTGCACATTAACTGCGGAAACTCCGCTCAAAGCAGCAAATATGGCTAGCGTTAGGGGTTTCAAGGCGAATTTATGATTCATGGATGAAATCTCATCGTAAAAGGGGCTATAGCAAACTGCGTAGGTAGGGAGAATGGGCTGTTTCAGCCCATTCTCCGGTTAGCGCATGACGAAGCTTATTGAGCACGCCGACGATTACGCCACAGATAGCCACCAGCGGCAAACACTAGTATGGGCAAGGTGGGATCGACGGGAGAGGGGCGTTGAGTAATGGAACAACCGCCACCACCACCAGCGCCATCGTAGTTGTCAATGTACTGTTGACCAGGAGTCTTATAACCAGCGCTATCGATGTATTCCTTTTGGGCATCTGTCGCTAAAGTCGACTCATTGACAACTGACTGAGAAGTTACCAGCGTATTAGGCCTTCCACTGAGATACAAACTCACTTGATTATTGAGCTCGTCAATGGATCTAACGTTGTAAATAGTATTCTCTTTCGTTTTTGCTAAACGCAATTCTGTTTCTCCTGCTTTAGCAGTAGCCAGAAGAGCGCTCGGCAGCAAATCAGCAGACAATCCTGTATTAGCAGGAGCATCAGCGGATTGATTACCAGTTGTTAACGAATTGTCAAGCCAACGAATAGTATTAATGACAAATTGCTGATTGGTTGTTGCTATGGGATTATTAAAACCCATTTGGGCGGTACCATTAGCAGCTATTTGAGCAGTAAACATCCCTGCTTCACCAAAAACCGCTATTTTACCATTACCATATTCCAATACAGCAGCTTGGAGATCACCATTTGTTAGCCGCTTATCAACCGTATTAGGAGGAACGGTGCTATTTGTCAATGCTGAGGTGACCAAAGCATTTTCTGAAGCATCCCGGTCGATACCAAAATAGGCATCTTGAGATGTCGTCAACAGGGTATAGGTATCCTGACCAAGAATCATTAACGGTTGATAATTGACGTAATCCGTCTGTCCTTTGGTGCCCGCAGTGGTGGGACCTCGATACCTGAAACTCTGTCCAGTAAAACTGGTAACGAAGGGAATTTGTCCATTGGTATCAGTTGCTAAACCGCGAGTAATGGGGTGATCAACCAGTTGGCCATCACCATAGGAGAAGCCCTGCTGAGCGGTGGGAGCAGTACCTGCCCAGAACTGCATAGAATTGACATCAGCCCCTAAGCCAACCATCACATCTCGAACCTTATCGACTAAGTCACATCTGATGGTTCGGGGTATCACCGGCTGGCCATTGCTCATGCAAGGTACATTACTGGGAGTTGGAGAAATATCACCCAGTACATACTCTCGGCGCATAATTTTCTTGGCGAGATCTGATTCTAGTAAGTCGTATAGAAATACTTCGTTATAGGATGGATCGAAACTATAACCATCATCCATGTAAAAGCCTAATGCTCTACCCAATTGACGTGCTGCACCGGGGAAAGGGAAGTGGTCGGCAATCAGCATTAAACTTCCCCCTCCTTGGACCCAATTAAGAAGGGCGGCAATTTCTGCTTCAGTAAAAGCACTTTCAATAGGAGCCATCCAATTGGCTTCGGGTGTATTGCTTACGTGAACAGCATTAGCGATAACTAACACACTGTTGGCACCCAATGCGGCAAGATTGGCTGCAGTAAATCCCTGTGAATCGGCAAATGATTGAACGTTATAGCCTTCCTTGGTTAATAACCTAGTAAATGGTGCATAACGACCATCTTTTTTGTGAAAATTATTATGTGCTTCGTCAATCCAAACGTTTCTATTTCCTCCTAAATGACCACTGGTTAGCACCATATCAGATGGTCCAACCCTATACGGCGTATAGGTATAACATAAATCATTCTGCTGACCTGATGCACTACCGGCTTTATAAAGGGTACTAATTTCAGCAAAACAAGCAGCGTAGCTATCAAACCTTGATGGATCTAATCCAGCATCGGTAGCTAAATCACCGCCTGCAATTGCTACCGGCGAAGCAATCATCAGCGTCAGAGCAAACGCCACCCCGGCACGGAGCGGATTCCAGGAAAGTTTCATATAAACCTCATGAGTTGTGAAAAACAAAACTGACTTACTAATGCTAATGAATAGCCAAATTACCAACAAATAGTCCTAATCCGTGGAAGTATGGTTATTACCGGCAACCGGTGTCAACAACAAAATTATGTTATAACATTGCCGAGGACAGTAAATCCCGTAACACCAATTCCTGCGAGGACTCTCCATGATAAACATGAAAAATCTGCATCACGTTTACACTACCTCTCCCAACGCTATTGCAGAACTAGTCAGTCGCAATGGACTTGATCTAGTCGTAGCCATGGGTGTTGTCAAGCTACTAATAGCCAACGATGGCAACCTAGCTAGCCTTTCCGAGAAACAGAGACGCCATTTTGAATTGGCTATCCAACCTCTAATCGAGTAAAACAATTAGGTTCAAGGCAAAAACAGCCCCGCCACTGCCCCTGTCATACAGCTGGCAAGAGTTCCTGCAACAATGGACCGCACCCCTAGCGCGACGATCTCGGGGCGTCGCTCGGGAACCATAGTACCCATACCACCAATCATGATGCCCAGGCTTCCCAGGTTAGCAAAGCCGCATAGAGCATAAGTCATGACCAGCCGACTGCGAGGGCTTAAAGACTCTGGCGGGAGTGTTGCCAAGTCCAAGTAAGCCAGCAACTCGTTGAGAGCCGTTTTTGTTCCTAGCAACGCGCCTGCAATAGGCGTTTCACTCCAAGGGATGCCGGTTAACCAGGCTAGCGGTGCCAGCAACCAGCCCAGTATTCGCTGCAATGTCAGCGGTGTTCCTCCCCATTCTGGCAACAAATGCATCCCTTGATTTAGTAAACTTACCAGTGCCACCAGTACCACCAGCATAGCGACAATATTTGTAAGCAGCGTCACTCCGTCCAAGGTACCCCGAGTGATAGCATCCATGGCACTGTGGGCGGTTTCACCTTCGGCTACCGTTAGTTCTCCTCCCGTTGCTGGACCTGTTTCGGGGATCATCAAACGCGCTACGGTAATGGCCGCAGGGACACTAATCAGGGAGGCAGTTAAAATGTGACCCATCGCATCCGGGATAATATTTTTCAGTAAAGTGGCATACAACACCATAACTGTTCCCGCGATATTGGCCATTCCCCCCACCATGACAGCAAATAATTCACTCCGCGTCATGGTCGCTAGATAAGGACGAATTAACAGAGGCGCTTCCACCATTCCTACAAAAGCATTGGCTGCGGAAGCCAGTCCCAAAGCACCTCCTACTCCGAGACTACGTTGCAAGACCCAAGAGAATCCTTTTACTATCCACTGCAAAATCCGCCAGTGAAATAGCAATGCCGACAAAGCACTGATCACGAGTACTAGAGGAAATGCCTGGAACGCTAGAATAAAACTACTCGTACCGGATTTTTCTAAATAAGGTTGTTCACCACCCGCCAAAAAACCAAACACAAAACGAGTGCCTACTTGGGTGGCATTATTGAGGGCATCAACTCCCTGACTAAAATTTAGAAATAAAATCTGAAAAATAGATAGTTTTAATAATAAAAAAGCTAATATCAGCTGTACAACCAGGCCCGTTATTGCAATAGGTAAGGGATTACGCCGTCTATCCTCTCCTAACAACCAAGCTAGCGCCATAAGGCTAATTAAACCTAACGCGCTATGAAAGGATGCCGGAAAGTCCATGGATTACTGAGTTGTCAGTACTAGCCCTGATTACTAAGTTAGCCGACTAGCGAGATGACCGCCACGACGACGTAAATAGTTTTGATAAAGCGTAGGAAAATCATCCGGGACTGATTTTTTCACTGCCGGGAGGGCTAATAGAGCACTACTCCAAGTGGAAAGACAGGGATGACTTGTCGTATCAAAAAAGACTACTAATGGGCGTAATAATGCTAAGCGCATGAACAAGGGAGCAAATGCCGTATCAACAAGTGCCAAATCTGTACCATTAAAGTAGGGGCCAGGAGAGCTGATTAATTTATCTTCCATTCGTTGTAATTTATCGGTGAGAGATTGGTTATGCTTGGCAAAATCTCCCTCGTTAACTGCACCAACCAGCATAAAATGATCGACTAAACAAGCAGAGCTAAATTCTATCCATGCCCGATTAACTGCCCGTACTAAAGGATCATTGGGCATTAGGGGATTAGGAGTTATTTCATCCAAATACTCATTGATAACAGCAGACTCAAATAATACCGTCTCCCCATCGACTCGCAATAAAGGAACTTTACCAAAAGGAGAAATCTTGAGAAACCAATCAGGCGGGTTGTCTAAATCAATATAAGTAATAGTGTGTGGAATATTTTTGTAATTCAGAGTAATGGCAGCCCGTTGGACAAAGGGACAAATTTTGAAACTGATGAGCTCAAGAGACACGCTAATACTCCTATCAAATATAATTAATTAACAATAGAGAAATGGAGTTTACTCAAAATTACCGGAGCAAACTAAACCAATAATTATAAAGCTGATTCGCCGTATTATGGAGTACTTCTACTCGTTCAGTTAACTGCTGCGTTACTAATGCTCCATTTTGTACGGCAGGTGAAGAGGAAGCCAATTCTTCTTTGCCCACAATTACCCAATCCTGGACCATAGTTTCAGTCATTTCAACATGGCACTGCAGCGCCAGACAATGGCCGATGGCAAACGCTTGGTGAACACAATGCTCGTTGGTTAGTAACCACTCGGCTCCGGGAGGAAGAGAAAAAGTTTCTCCGTGCCAGTGAAAAACTTCAAACTGATTCGGTAAGCTCCCTAACCAACGACTATCCACCGCTGAATTAGCAACACGGGACACTGGCCACCAACCAATCTCCCGCACAGGATTAGCGCTTACTACGCCTCCCAAAGCCTTGGCAATTAGCTGTCCACCCAGACAATGGCCCAGTACTGGTAGACCCACAGCGTACGCTTGACGAATCAGGTCCATTTCACTGGCCAGCCATGGCAGAGGGTCGTTAACACTCATGGGTCCTCCCATGAATATCAATCCCGATATACCGATAAGAGAGTCAGGAACCAAATCTCCTGCATCAATAGCAACTAACCGCCAGGGGATACCGTAGCGATCAAGGGTATTACCACAATACCCAGGACCTTCGTTGACTACATGGCGGAAGACGAGAACGGGGTCCATCTGGCAACTCCAGAAGAATTAGATCCTGGGTCAGCTCCAATCTTGAGCAGGAGCCTGTTGAGCCTGCTGGGGCTGCTGTTTGGCTGCAGGCGAGTTCGCTAGACGTTTGTAACTAGCCCATAATCGCTGATAGCGTGCCTCCTGCTCTCCTTGGCCAGCCGGGACTCGTCCTAAGTAACTACGTACCCGTTCCATCCATTCAGGGCGAGCTCCTTTGCGCTCCATGCATAGCAACAACACACGGGCCGCGTTGAGATTAACTGTTCGGTTGTCCGGCATTTCAGCAGCAGCACTTTCCAGTACAGCCATGGCCTCCTCCAATCGCCCTTCTTTTACTAGCCGTACTCCCTCATTATTGCTATTAACCACCCGGTCCCAGATGGCACGAATGAGTTTTTCACCAGCTTCCATCATGCCCATTTCTTCGTAGACTACTTTGGCCTTGGCCATGATGGCTGGATCGTCGCCGCAACGGCGCAAGGTCTGTTCCATGATGCTTGCTGCTCTCTCTGCCTGTCCCTGCACTGAACATACCTGAGCCAATTCCATCGCCTTTTCACCGGCCAGACCGCTGGATAGTTTTTCGTAGAGCCCCATGGCTTCCTCCAAACTACGACCAGCAGCATCTTTAGCACCAAGCTTGTTGAAGACAAAGGCTTCAGACATGGCCAGGTCAAAAGTAGCATCCTCCTGACCCTGAAATTGGCGGCGAGCTTCTTTCAGTACTCGGGTAGCATCAGAGCTATTTCCTTTAGAAACAAGCACTTTAGCAAGGCGGGTGTTGTCGCTGACCGTGCGAAATACTGAATGACGACCCAGCCGTACTGCATTACGGTAGGACTGCTCTGCTAATCCGAGATCACCAGTTCGTACTGCCAGCTCCCCCAAAGTTTGGGCACGGAGAATAGCTCGAGGGGATAGATTGGTTGCGGTGACCAACTGATCCCGAGCACCTTGAGGATCTCCAAGCGCCTCGTAAACCTTAGCCAACCAGTCGTAAGCTTCGGTGTGCATCCGGTTATCTGCCAGCAACTCTTCGAAGGCTCGTTTTGCTCCTGGATAATCTCCCAGGAAGTAACGCACCCGTCCCCGCCCTAGGCGAGTCCAAAACGTTTCCCGAATGCGAGCCGCTCGCTCATACACGTCGCCAGCGGCTTGATACTGCCCAAGGCGCATGTACAGCTCTGCCTCCACTCGCATGATGTCCAAGCCGTGGAGAGGATGCTCACCAATACGCTGCTCGCATAATGTGATGGCCTTTACTAAATCGCGAGTCCGTACCGCTCGCTCGATTTCCGCCAGTACCGCTTTACGCGCAAGGAGGCGTTCCAACCGATCCTCCAACATGGTGCGGGTAATGGGTTTAACCAGGTAGTCATCAGGTCGATATTCCACCACTCCCAGCACCATGGCCAACGTAGACTCAGCGGTGATCATGGCAAACACAGCAGAAAGTTTAACTAGATCGCGATGCTTTGCTTCCTCTAGCACCTGCATTCCGTCTCGGCCATCACCCAGATTGTAGTCACACAAGATGATGTCGTAGGAGGTGGACGCCAAACGACGCAACGCTTCCTCGCCATCAGCTGCGAAATCTACTTGTAAACCACCCATGGCTGAAAGGATGTGGCGCAGCGCACTGCGAACCGAAGTCATATCATCAACAACGAGGATCTTGTGGGCACTAAGGTCGAGGGGCATAGGCGTGCAACCGATATCTTCCTGCTAAATTCCTTGGCTATCTCAGCTATAGCCCTGGGAATCGGGAGGGGGCGGGTAGGGCCGACTAGGGCCGAGTATCTTTGCCCAGATCCTCCCTCTTGTGCAAATGTTAGATGGGGTATCCTGCCATCCGCCAAAGAAAGTCAAAATAGCTAACCGAAAATCTCGCCGTTCTCACCACCAGGGCAATCCAAAGGAGATTCAAACGGATAAAATGCTGCCTCTCCGGGAACTGCCGTGGTGAGCAAACAAATAATGGCGAATAGCAACAAGAAAGGGGTTGATCCCATGATCATTTTGGTAGGCAATCTCAAGGGTGGTACGGGTAAAAGTACCATCTCCTTTAATTTGGCCGTATGGTCAGCCTACCAACAGCGGCGTACTTTGTTGGTGGATGCAGACCCTCAACATACGACTTCTGACCTTCTGGCGGTACGCAAAGAGGAGGGGCATCAGCCAATGATTTACACCCTCGTGGCAAACGAGCGCCGCTTGGGTGAAGAGCTAAATAACATCGAAAATATCTTTGAAAACATCATCGTTGATATTGCTGCAGGCGACAAAGAGGCATTTCGAGCAGCCCTCAAAGTAGCTGATCGTCTAGTAATTCCACTGCTACCAGGGCAAGCCGACGTATGGGCGCTAAACAACGTAATGGACCTTATTGCCGAAGCTCGGGCCCACAAGCCCAACTTGCGGGTGTTAGCGGTCATTAACAAGGCTGATACCAACCCTCAAGTACGGGAAACCCAAGAGACAGAAGAGGCGCTGCGCCAGTTGGATCTACCAATGGCTAGTGTACAAGTAGGGAATCGAGTGTCCTTTCGGCGTAGCCTAACGGAAGGATTAGGGGTCATGGAGTGGGATCCCCGTTCTAAGGCAGCCGAAGAAATGGATAGCTTGGCTCGACAGGTGCTGAGTTAGGGGGAACTGTCAGAGGGGCGGCACCAGTGGCCGGACTTGCCTCCCCTTTTCTCCAAGAGCCGTATCCCTTCCATAGTCATTCCTCGGTCTACGGCTTTGCACATGTCATAGATAGTTAGCAGAGCCACCTGTACGCCAAAAAGTGCTTCCATTTCTACTCCAGTGCGGCCTAGACACTGGGCAGTGACCTGGCAGTGGATAGCGTCAGGCTGAACGGTAAATTCTACTTCTACTCCGCTGAGAGGCAGGGTATGGCATAGGGGGATTATCTCGGCGGTACGTTTGGTCGCTAGGATAGCGGCAACACGAGCGACTCCCAGGACATCCCCCTTACGGTGGCCCCCCTCGACAATTAATTGTAGCGTTGTCGGTGCCATCACAATGCGACCCTCAGCAATGGCGAGACGGGGTGTTTCATTTTTGCCACCGACGTTTACCATTTGAGCATCACCGGTTTGATTAAAATGACTAAGAGGATTGGGATGCATGAGTATCACCGTTAAATTTTTTGCCAGTCTGCGGGAACGCTTCCAAAAAAGCGAGCAGTGTATGGACTGTCTCTTATACACATCTGACG
>CAWUNB010000002.1:0-24412 GCA_963923745.1 uncultured Thiotrichales bacterium | reverse complement strand
TGGGCTCGGAGATGTGTATAAGAGACAGCTGTAGGGGCAATTCAACGTCGTTTATTCGCTCCGACGCCCATAACCTGGCGCTGTTGGTGTTGTCTTTAGGTGGTGATAATTGCTTGAAAAATACAGGATTTTTTCTATAAAATACCGGAGGAAATAATTGTGTCGTCGGTGCTTTGGTGGGGTCATTTTGATCTTAACTATTCCCGTAACCGAATCATACATCAAATATTAACTGAATTAGGATGGACTGTTACTTATTTTCGTCCTCGATTGAGCTTTATAGGTGACTGGGAAGCACTTTTTGAAAATTTCCCTAAACCAGATTTGATTTGGGTTCCTTGTTTCCGTCAAAGGGATATGATGGCCGCCTCTCGCTGGGCAAAACGCAACAGTATTCCAGTCATTTTTGATCCACTTATTTCTGCTTATGACAAACAAGTTAATGAAAGAAAAAAATTTAAGATAAACAGTTTACGAGCAAAGTATCTTTTAATGTGGGAAAGAGATTTATTTAGAAAGGCGGATATAATTTTAGCCGATACTTATTCCCATGCAGATTATTTTTCCCACACATTTAAGATAGATCATGAAAAGATTACTGTCGTTTATGTAGGAGCAGAATCTAATTTATTTTTTCCTTCATCACTACTAAATAGCGTTAGTAGAAAAACGATAGAATTTCTCTTTTATGGAAGCTTTATTCATCTTCAAGATCCTCGAGTTATTATTGAAGCAGCTCGCATTTACCGTGGTCCCCCGGTGAATTGGACCTTATTAGGACAGGGACCTCTGCTCAAGGAGTGTCAACAACGAAGCGTAGGACTAGCTAACGTAACCTTTGAAAATTGGCTACCCTATGAGCAGTTACCCAATCGCATGCGAAAAGCGGATGTATTATTGGGTATTTTTGGTGATACTCCCAAAGCAGCCAGAGTGATTCCCAATAAAGTTTTTCAGTCTTTGGCTTGTGGGCGGCCAGTTATTACTCGTCAGGCTAATGCCTACCCTCAAACGTTACTCAATGATTCTACTACAGGTTTAGTCTGGTGCCCCGAAAATGATCCTATTGCCCTCGCCCAGCTGGTAGCACATTTGGCGGAAAACAGCGCGGAGCGTGCCAAATTAGCAATAGCAGCAGCAGAAACTTCGAACAAATATTTTTCGCTGTCTATTTTGAGAGAACAACTAAAAATAGCCCTTACTAGGCTAGTATACTGAAAATGGCTACCGGAATAATCTATGAGAATACTTCATGCTTCCCATGCGAACCTAAAGCATCTCGGAGCGCGTAATTATTTACTTCCTGTTCGTATCAATAATGGCTTTATTCGTAACAGCCATGAGGTATTTTGGTTTAGCGATCGAGATGTAGCGCGGTGTTCCTCCCTCCTTGGTACACGAAAATTTGGCGGCATAGGAGCAACAAATCGAAAATTTCTTGAAGTATGTAAAAATTTTGCCCCCGAAGTGATCGCGTTGGGCACAGTGGATTTACTTACTCAGGACACCATTGCACAAGCACGTCGCTTTCTGCCCAATACAGCAATATTTCAATATTATATTGATCCCCTTTTTATTCAATCTAATTATGCAAATGTTCGCGCTAAAGTAGACGTAGTGGATATAACTTTTGTTACTACCGGAGGAAGTATTCTTAAAAGCATTTCAGGTAAAGGCTCTAAAACAGCCTTTGTTCCTAATCCTGTTGATTTGAGCATTGATCGTCATCGTTGCCATGAACAACTAGATCTGGATTACGATGTATTTTTCTCTGGAAGTTCCCCTGGTAAAAGTCACCCTTCAGATTTACGCAGTCATGCTTACCAATTAATTCAGCAACATCTACCGGAAACACGTTGTTCCTTCTGGGGTAAGGGCTTTGGTAAGCCTCTCTGGGGAGCAAATTTTATGGAAGAGTTAGCACGGGCGAAGATAGGTCTTAATTTTAGTCGATATGTCACCGCTTCTTCGACAGGTCCAGGTTCAGCAGTATATCTCTATTCTTCGGATCGTATCGCTTTATATCAAGGTAATGGACTGTTAGTTTTTGTACCAAAAATATTTGATCTTAGGGAGCTTTATGGAGAAGACAGTATTATTGAAATAGCGGGAGAAGATGATTTCATCGAAAAACTTGGTTTTTATCTCCATAACGACACTCTGCGACGGACAATCGCCCAGAATGGCTATGAACTGGCTCATCGCGAGTTTAATGAACGGTTAGTGTCTCAATACATGATAGAAAGCGCCTTGGGGGTACCCTACTCCCATCAGTACCGTTGGCCCACTGATCGCTATTAAACTCAGCCCTGGGATAACAACGAGCACAACAACCGCCCACAGGATAGAATCACCCGTTATCCACCGGGTGAGCCTGGGTCTCCCCGGTTAGCAAACCATCGGAGCGACACTTATGGCCAAAATCATCGCGGTTGCCAACCAGAAAGGCGGTGTAGGTAAGACCACCACCAGCGTCAACCTGGCTGCCGCCCTGGCCACCCATGAACAACGGGTTTTGTTGGTGGATCTGGACCCCCAGGGAAATGCCACCATGGGGAGTGGAGTTGATAAGAACCGACTAGAAAAGGGTTCAAGCTACGAAGTACTGATGGGAGAAGCCCATCTGTCGGATTGCGCCATTCCCCTCGCTGAAGCCGGCTATAGCCTGTTACCTGCTAACGGCAATCTAACTGCAGCAGAGGTTGAGTTGATCGATGTGAAGATGCGGGAGCATCGGCTACGGTTGGCCCTCGCCCAGGTGAAGGATAAGTATGATTTCGCGTTAATCGACTGCCCCCCATCCCTCAGCATGTTGACAGTCAACGCCCTCGCCGCTGCCCATGGGGTACTTATCCCCATTCAATGTGAGTATTACGCGCTAGAAGGGTTGACGGCCCTGTTAAATACCATCGATAAGGTACGCGCCAAATTAAACCCAGGTCTGCGGGTTGCTGGATTGCTGCGTACTATGTTTGATCCCCGGAATAACCTGGCCAATGAAGTTTCTACCCAATTGCTAACCCACTTCCGGGATCAGGTTTACACCACAGTGATTCCCCGTAATGTCCGTTTGGCAGAAGCGCCCAGCCACGGCCAGTCGGTCCTGCTCTACGACCGAGCATCCCGAGGGGCGCTGGCATATCTGGCTCTGGCCAGTGAATTGGTGCGTCGTGAGGCGCGGTGCTAACGGGAGCAAAATATGAAGAAACGGGGATTGGGGCGAGGTTTAGATGTGCTACTGGGGGCAGTGGGAAACCGTTCTGAGGAAGAAACGGGGGAATCAACCCACTCTCGTCCCCTGTTAGACGAACCCAGCACGGCACTGCGTCAGTTACCAGTGGACTTGCTACAAAGGGGACGTTACCAGCCGCGAATGGATATGCACCAAAGCACCCTGGAGGAACTGGCTGCCTCCATTCGGGTTCAAGGAGTAGTGCAACCGGTCGTTGTCCGTCCACTCGGTGATGGCGTCCGTTATGAGCTGATCGCCGGAGAACGGCGTTGGCGGGCAGCCCAACTAGCGGGATTGATGGAGATTCCCGCCATCATTAAAGAAGTACCCGATGCTGCAGCTCTGGCCATTTCTCTCATTGAAAATATTCAGCGGGAAAATCTAAATCCCCTGGAAGAAGCCACTGCATTGCGCCGTTTGGTGGAAGAATTTGATCTTACCCACGAAGAAGCGGCTCAAGCGGTGGGCCGATCCCGCACTGCAGTGACCAATCTACTGCGTTTGTTGGCTCTGCAACCAGAAGTACGATCTATGGTAGAGAATGGCGATCTGGAAATGGGCCATGCTCGGGCGCTTTTACCCCTGGAACAACGGGAAACTCAGATAGAAACAGCCCACACGGTAGCAGGTAAGGGGTTGTCGGTGCGAGAAACGGAAGAACTAGTTCGCCGCCTGCAAACCCCCTCCCCTGAGGCCAAACCTCGTCCTACTCAGGATCCCGATATTCGCCGTCTTCAGGAAGAGCTGTCAGAACGGTTAGGAGCGGCAGTGGCTTTTCATCATGGGGCAAAAGGTAAGGGTAAGCTGGTTATTCAATACAATAGCTTGGATGAATTAGATGGCATCCTGGCCCATATTCAGTAAGGGGGATTCTGTGTGGGACCAAGAGTTATTGGGCCACGCGCCTGAATTTCAGTCAGTGATTCGTACTGCTCGTCTGGTGGCGGCCACCGATGTGACCGTGCTAATTGGCGGAGAAAGTGGTACGGGGAAGGAATTACTGGCCCGGGCCCTACACCGGGATAGTCGTCGGGCAGAAGGACCCTTTGTCCCCATCAACTGCGCGGCGTTACCCGAAGGATTGGTGGAGTCGGCCCTATTTGGCCATCGGCGCGGAGCATTCACCGGTGCCTCAGCCCATCAATCCGGTTACATTCAGACAGCGGCAGGAGGAACACTGTTTCTGGATGAAGTCGCAGAACTCCCCCTCACGGTACAAGCCAAGTTGTTACGTTTTTTGGAGTCGGGAGAGTGCCAAGTAGTGGGCAGCCCAACGCCTGAGCACTGTAATACCCGGCTTATTGCCGCTACCCATCGAGATCTGTTGGCCTGGGTTAGTTTGGGACGGTTCCGTGAGGATCTGTACTACCGGCTCAATGTCGTCCCCTTAGAATTGCCTCCCTTACGGCAACGGGGTGGGGACATCAAGCTATTACTCGCCCACTTCACCGCCAGTTTGGCTCGCCACCATGGATTGACACCGCCCCGCTACAGCCATGGCGTTATGGAGCGCCTGCAAAATTACCCCTGGCTAGGCAACGTGCGGGAACTGCGTAATCTATGTGAAAGGCTGGTAGTGTTATTCCCAGGGCGGGTAGTAGAACCGGCCAATCTCCCGGCGGAGTTTCGTGCTGTTGCCAGCGTTAGCCGAGTAGATCCTGGCTTCCAGTTGCCGGAACGGGGATTGGTTCTTGAAGATCTGGAAGCGGATATGATTCGCCAAGCCCTGGTACGCACTCGGGGCAATCGCAGTGGCGCTGCCCGTCTATTAGGTCTAACGCGGGATACCCTGCTCTACCGCATCAAAAAATACGCCCTCGATGGATTCTAAATCTTCCACGGAATATGGCCATCCAGCCCTTACCAGGCTAGAGCATGTCCGGTTGCTGGTGGAAAGTTTCTACCATTGTACGGGTCAACCCCTGGTTCCCGATCTCCCCACGGCCATCCAGGACTGGCCCTTGGCCCTGTATCAAGCACCCATAGCACTGATCTCCCACCAGACGGGCCCCGACCCATTGATCAACTATGCTAATCAAACCACCTTGACCCTGTGGGAAACCACCTGGGACGAGTTTATCGGTCTCCCTTCTCGACTCACTGCGGAAGCAGACGCTCAAGTAGATCGAGCGCGGTTGCTCGCTGCCGTGGCTACTCAAGGCTACGGTAGTGGCTATCAAGGGATTCGTATTTCTCGACGGGGACGGCGGTTTCGTATCGAAGACGCGGTGCTGTGGAACTTGGTGAATCCTCGAGGCCAAGTTGTGGGCCAAGCCGCTCGTATTCCTCGGTGGACTCTATGGCCGGACGTATTCCCCAATCATTCATCGACGAACTGATTAGCCGTACCGACATTGTTGATCTGATCGACAGTCGGTTACCCCTACGTAAAACTGGTCGAGGCTATGTAGCCTGTTGTCCATTTCACCACGAAAAAACTCCCTCCTTTACCGTTAGTCCGGATAAGCAGTTCTACCACTGCTTTGGTTGCGGTGCCCATGGCACTGCTATCGGTTTTCTCATGGAGTACGACCATCTGGAGTTCCCCGAAGTGGTGGAAGCGTTAGCTAGTAACTTGGGAATGACGGTACCTTGGGAAGGGGGGCATGCTCAACGAAGTGATTCTTCCCCTGACCTCTATCCCGTATTGGAAAAAGCAGCAAGCTATTACCAACGGCAACTCCACGACCACCCCCAAGCGGATGGGGCCCGTCGCTACCTCCAACAACGGGGGGTGACGGGGGAAGTTTTGCAACGGTATCGAATTGGCTATGCCCCCCCCGGTTGGGACGGTTTGCATCAAGCACTGTCTCGAGACATACCTCGATCACTGCTCATCAGTGCCGGACTGCTGGTGGAAAAAGAAGACAGTAAGCGGACCTATGATCGGTTTCGTAACCGCATTATGTTTCCCATCGGGGATCGGCGCGGAAAAATTATTGGTTTCGGTGGGCGAACCTTAGGAGATGACACCCCCAAGTACCTAAACTCTCCGGAAACAGTGGTTTTCCACAAAGGTAGCGAGCTGTACGGACTTCACCAGGCCATTAAGGATAATCCCGCAGTTCCCCAGTTATTGGTGGTGGAGGGCTACATGGATGTAGTGGCTTTAGCCCAATTTGGCTTTTTCCAAGCCGTCGCTACCCTGGGAACAGCCACGACCCCGGATCATTTGCATAAGCTATTTCGTCTCACATCCCAAGTCATATTTGCCTTCGATGGTGATCGTGCCGGGCGACAAGCCGCTTGGCGAGCGCTGGAAACTTGCCTACCCCATCTCCAGGGCAAGCGAGAAGTTCGTTTTCTGTTGCTTCCCGAAGGAGAAGATCCCGATACCCTGGTGCGGGCTGAAGGCCAACAAACTTTTAGCAAACGCCTTGGCAATAGCGTCCCTGCGCTCCGTTTTTTATTGGAAGGGTTGCAAGCGCAAGTAGACGTTAGCCAAGCCGATGGTCGAGCCCAATTGGTGGAGCTGGCCCGCCCTTGGTTAGATAAAATTCCTGCCGGAGGCTATCGAACGCTGCTCCAGGAAGAGTTGGCAGGGTTGGCTAGAGTTGCTCCACAGGCCATTAATAAATTAACGAATCCATCCCTCCAATCCACGCCGTCCCCTCGTCAATCACCTTTTTCTACCCATCAAAAAAACGCTCCCTCTCGCAGAACACCTTCTTTGATTGGACGAGCCATTGGGTTACTACTCCAGCAACCTGCCCTAGCTTCCTTAGCCGGTTCCCCTCAGCGTTTTGCTATCCTTGGAGTGAGGGGGAGCGAATTATTGGCTGAGATGCTTGCTTTATCCCAAGCACAGCCCCATCTCACCACGGCTGGATTACTGGAACATTGGCGGGACAAAGAGGTCTTCCCCTACCTGGGGAAATTAGCTCACTGGGACCCATTAGTTCCAGCAGAGGGTCTGCAAGCGGAATTTTTGGGAGCATTGCAACGGCTAGAAATCCAAGGCATCGAAGAGGAAACCGAACAACTACTGGCTAAAGGGCGAATTAGCGGTTTAACGCCCACGGAGAAAAATCGCCTAAAAATGCTACTTCAACAGCGACAAAGTCTTCCGTGAATTCCCCGGAACCGGCAAGGTGAGCTGCAATAAGTAGTATATTTGCCTATAATGGATCGTTTATCGGGCATCCTGGCCTCACCAGAGATTCATAACCCTATGAACCAAGAGCAGCAGCAATCTCAGCTCAAGTTGTTGATAGCGAAGGGAAAAGAGCAAGGCTTTTTGACTTACCGCGAAGTCAACGACCATCTGCCTGACGAAATCGTCGATCCCGAACAAATCGAAGAGATTGTCGGGATGATTAACGACATGGGTATCCCGGTTCACGAGGATGCCCCGGACGCCGACGCCCTTCTTATGGCGGAAACGCCCGTTGCCACCGACGATGACGACGCCGAAGAAGCCGCCGCTGCCCTCGCCACGGTGGACAGTGAATTTGGCCGTACCACCGACCCCGTTCGTATGTATATGCGGGAGATGGGTACGGTGGGGTTGCTCACCCGAGAGGGGGAGATTGAAATTGCCAAGCGTATTGAGGATGGACTCAATCAGGTACTAAACGCATTGGCTTGTCCAGAAACCGCTGCAGAATTGCTGCGGGAGTATGAGCGGGTAGAGAGGGAAGAAATTCGGCTAACGGACTTAATAAATGGCTTTAATGACGGAACATCTCAAGAAGTCACCGAGGCAGAGCTACCTCCTCCGGAACAAATTGCCACCCCCGATGATTTAGACGATGAAGTGGAGGGGGAAACTACCGAAGAAGAACATGAATTAGCGCTTGGCGATTCTGGGGTTGATCCTGCAGAAGCTCGAGAGCGCGTTAATAAATTGCGGGATCTGTATCAAGAAGTTCAAGTGGCAACCACTGAGTACGGTCGCCGGGATGAGCGCACCCAAGAACTGCGGCGCTCTTTGGTGGACCTGTTCTTAGAATTCAAATTAACACCAAAAACTGTAGACCGCCTTATCGCTAATATGCGCCGGGTGGTGGAGAACGTCCGTTCCCATGAAAAGAATATCATGGACATCTGCGTCAACCGATCCGGTATGCCACGCCAGGTATTCATTGAAACTTTTCCTGGCCATGAAACAGATCCTGAGTGGTTACAACGCCACGTGGATACTGAAAAATCCTATTCTGCGGTCCTACTCTCCCACCGAGAAGAAGTGTTTCGTATCCAGGGCCGCTTATTGGGGGTATTGGGTACTTGTGGGATGAGTATTCAGGAGCTTAAAGAAGTTAACCGGCAAATGTCGGTGGGAGAGGCTAAAGCCCGCCGAGCCAAAAAGGAAATGGTGGAAGCGAATCTCCGCCTAGTTATTTCCATTGCAAAGAAATATACCAACCGAGGGCTGCAATTCTTGGATCTTATCCAAGAAGGTAATATTGGTTTGATGAAAGCGGTGGATAAGTTTGAGTATCGGCGTGGTTATAAATTTTCTACTTACGCTACTTGGTGGATTCGCCAAGCCATTACCCGCTCTATTGCTGATCAGGCCCGTACTATCCGTATTCCGGTGCATATGATAGAGACCATTAATAAATTAAATCGAGTCTCCCATCAAATGCTGCAAGAGATGGGTCGAGAACCCACTCCGGAAGAATTGGCAGTGCGGATGGAAATGCCAGAAGACAAAGTACGCAAGGTGATGAAAATCGCCAAGGAACCCATTTCCATGGAAACCCCCATTGGTGACGATGAAGATTCCCATTTGGGCGATTTCATTGAAGACGCCAGCGTGATGTCTCCCAGCGAAGCGGCCACTTTCGAAGGACTACGTCAGGCAACCCAGCGAGTGCTGGAAGGCTTGACTGCTCGGGAGGCCAAAGTGTTGCGGATGCGTTTCGGCATCGACATGAACACGGATCACACCCTGGAGGAAGTGGGACGACAATTCGATGTAACCCGGGAACGGATCCGGCAAATCGAGGCGAAGGCGCTACGGAAATTACGCCACCCTAGCCGTTCGGAACAGTTACGTAGTTTCCTGGATATGGCGGATTAGCTCACCGCGTTAGCCGTCGATAAATGTCCGTCACCTTCAGGGGAAGCTTGCGCAGGTCATCCACAATGACGTAGTGGGCTGGCCCGTACAGATGGGGCAAGTAATCTCGGGCTTGTTCATCAATGGTAATGCAAAACGGATGAATGCCACTACGCTGGGCCTCAATCAGGGCCTGGCGGGTGTCTTCAATGCCGTACTCTCCCCGATAACCATCGTGGTAGTCATCGGGCTTGCCGTCGGAGAGGGTAATCAGCAATTTGGTACGGGCCTCTACCGGTTGTAGCAGTTGAGTTAAGTGGCGGATGGCAAATCCCATCCGGGTGTATTCTTGGGGGCGGATACCGCTGATACGGGCCCTGACCTCGGCGTTATAGGGCTCATCCAGCCGCTTAATTCGGTATAACTCGCAGCGTTTGCGAGTGATTCCAGAAAAACCGTAGATAGCGTATCGATCCCCTAGGGATTCCAGCGCCTGACAGAGCAACACCAAAGCTTCCCGTTCAGCGTCATTAATCCAACCTTTGGTGGAACCGCTCATGTCCACCATGAATACAGTGGCGATGTTGCGCTCGGTGCGGTGGGTGCGGATAAACAGCCGATCAGTCATTTCCGTACCCTGGCGGGCATCCATTAAGGCTTCTACCAGAGCGTCAATGTCCACTTCATCTCCCTGACTTTGCCGCCGTAACCGTCGATTCTCATCCCGCAGCGCTTCAAAGGAACGGCGGAGATGTTTGACCACACCGCTGTAACGGTCCAGGGTGGTAGCGACAAAATCGTCATGGACTGGGGGCACATCCTTTTCCCGCATTACGCACCAATCTTTGCGGTAATGGCGACGGCGGAAATCCCACTCAGGGTAAAGGCTCGCCCCCTCTTCGTGGTAGGTACCCTGCCAAACGGCATCAGGGTCGGGGGGCTGTTCTTGATAGAGCCGAGGGTCATATTCCCCAGGACCAGCAGCGACCAAATATTCCTCTGGAATTTCCCCTAAATCCAACACAATGGATGTGAGCAACTGATTTACATCGTCAGGGGGGGTAACAGGAGTGTCGTTAAGGACCAACTCATAATGGGGCAAACCATCGGGGGTTTCTTCCGCTTGCTCTAGCTGGAAACGAGGAAGTTGGGGATCTTGAGATGGGGACGTTGGCTTCTCTTTGGGACGGGCATCCGCTGCCAATTCCGCTAAACGGACCCGCAGCAACATTTTCTCCCGCTCCAGTCGAGCCACTAATCGTTCTGCCACCAACGCTGGACGTAGCTGGGCTTGGTAGCAAAAAGCGGGGGGGGTTCCCGCCCCGCAGGCATCTGTCAATAGGCCCAGACTGTCCACCAGCCCTCGGGCTGGGTCAGCCAAATGGATTCGATACTCTTCCCAGGGGCCAGTAAGAGAATGGGGGGTGAAGAGACGTTGGAGACGCACCATTTCCCGGTGTAATCCCGGTAGTTCCCGTTCGAGACAAGCCTCTAGGCGGAGACTTTCCAAGGCACTGAGAACTTCCAGGGCCTGGGGGTGGGAAGCGTTGGCCAACCCAACCAGCAGTTCCCCCCGAAATGCCCCAAACCGGGTCTGGGCCCACATATAGGCCACCAGCGCTTTACACAACTGAAAGTTATCTGCCGCTGTGGCCAGGGTTGCCACCACCGGGGGCAGGTAAAGGGTTTCCCCGTCGGTATAAGCGCCATCCCCCCGCGCTAACTTCAAATACCGCCCAGCTAAACCATGGGCGAACCCCGCCAATACACCATCCACCTCTTCAAACAATGCTCCAGCAGTATGCTCGTGGCGTAGTTGAGCAAAGTTCTCTACTTCATCGATAGCCCGTAGGGCAGGGTATAACCCGGAACGGTCGTAAACATCCATGGTATGGAGAACCCAGGCCTCCATCAGCCGGGTATCCATTCGTCCCAACAATTCCCCGGCCCGTTGGGCAAAACGGTAAGCCACTTCCCGGTGGGTAGTGGCAATGCGGCGAGTCCAATCCAGCACGAAATCTTGGGCATCCCGGGGATAGCGGGCCAGGGTTGTTGCCAAGGACTCCACCCGATAGAAGGTGAACTCAGTTTCTAGCCAGTCGTCCAGCAGCTCGCCAATGGCGGCAGCGGTGAGAGAAGGAGAGAAGGCCATGATAGGGTCAATGGTGCTAATAATAAGCCAGTGGTGGATAGCCGAAGCCCACCGGGCGTAGTGATGGAGCCCCAGAAGAATACTTGAGAAACGCTTTTACGTTTATGACATTTTGTGCCCCAGTTCCAATCCCTATCAGGCTCCCCTATAATTCCCCGCTTTTAGCCATCCGCCCGTCGGCGGTATTCATCAGTCGAGGTCAAGACCTGCAATGGTAACTATCCGTTTCTCCCGTGCTGGCGCTCTGAAACGCCCCTTCTACCATGTTGTTGTGACCGATAGCCGCAACCGGCGGGATGGTCGCTACATTGAACGCATTGGTTTCTACAATCCTATTGCTTCCGGCAACGAAGTTCCTGTATCCATTCAGTTAGATCGTGTGGATTACTGGTTGTCTCAGGGGGCCCAAAGTTCGGCAGCTGTTACCCAACTGGTTAAGGCTTACCGGGCCCAACCAGCGGTAGCCTAATTAAGCCCGTGCCATCATGGCCACTCCGTCTGATTACTTGGTGGTGGGACGTGTTGTTGGCCTGTTTGGGGTGCGGGGTTGGGTAAAGATTCAGTCTTATACCCAGCCTCGAGAGCAGTTATTAGATTACCGGCCTTGGTATCTTCAGACTTCCCAAGGTTGGCAGGTGTTGGCCCAGCGAGAAGCGCAGGTCCACGGCAAGGGATTAATCGCTAGATTGGCGAACTGCGGTGACCCCGATGATGCCCGCCCCTGGATCGGGTGCGATATCGCCATTCAGCGTAGCCAATTGCCCCCGTTGGGCTCTGATGAATACTACTGGGCCGATCTGGTGGGCCTTCGCGTCGATACGCTGGAAGGTGTGGTGCTGGGTACGGTGGATCACCTGTTGGAAACCGGCGCTAACGATGTGCTGGTGGTCCAGGGAGACCGGGAGCGATTGATCCCCTATCTGCCGGATCAAGTTATTCGCCAAGTGGATCTGTTAGCGGGCCGTCTGCTAGTTGATTGGAATCCGGAGGATTAGGGCAGTGCGGATTGGGGTCGTTACCCTTTTTCCTGAGATGTTCTCTGCGCTCCACCACGGAATTCCGGGGCGAGCAATCAAAGATGGGTTGTTGGAAGTGGGTCTATGGAACCCACGGGACTATACCTACGATCGTCATCGCACAGTAGACGACAGGCCATACGGCGGTGGACCTGGGATGGTGATGAAGGTGCAGCCCCTGGAGGATGCCCTCACAGCGGCTAAGGCCGATCTTGGTGGAACCACGCGGGTGGTATATCTATCCCCCCAGGGCGTGCCTCTTACCCAGGATTGGTTAGGAAAGACTGCTGCTCAGCCTTCCCTACTATTGATAGCTGGACGCTATGAAGGCATTGATGAGCGATTGCTGGAAAGCCAAGTGGATGAGGAATTATCCATCGGTGACTACGTGCTATCGGGGGGCGAGCTCGCCGCCATGGTGGTGATTGATGGTCTGGTACGGTTACTACCCGGGGCGTTGGGTCACCCAGCCTCTGCCAGCCAAGATTCTTTTATGACGGGGTTGTTGGATCATCCCCATTACACCCGCCCGGAGGTATATGCCGGACAACCGGTACCGGAGGTGTTGCTGTCCGGCCACCATGAAGCGGTGCGCCGTTGGCGCCTTAAACAGGCCCTGGGAAGGACCTGGCTACGCCGTCCAGACTTGTTGGCGGCCCTTAACTTGACTGATGAACAGCGCACCCTACTGGAAGAATTCCGGTGGGCATATCGAGCGTGACGAGAAACTGTGGAGCCTGTGACGATGAACCGCTTTATCCAGATGATTGAAGCCGAACAGATGACCCGAGAAGTTCCAGACTTCCGCCCAGGGGATACCGTAGTAGTCCAAACCAAGGTGAAGGAAGGGGACCGGGAGCGTTTGCAGGCATTTGAAGGAATTGTGATCGCTCGCCGTAACCGAGGCTTGGGTTCTGCCTTCACCGTGCGCAAGATTTCCCATGGTGAGGGGGTAGAACGGACATTCCAGACCTATAGTCCGTCGGTGGCGGAAATCCAAATCAAACGCCGGGGCGCTGTGCGTCGGGCTAAGCTGTACTATCTGCGGGATCTCAGTGGCAAGGCCGCTCGCATCAAAGAAAAGCTCTAAGTTCAGTCTTGGGGTGCTCCAGTTTGGGGTACCCCACTAACTTACCCCCCCTCTCCCCTCTATGGTTTCCTCCCGGCGGCAGTTAGTGCTGGTGGTGCCCGATCTGTTGTGGGGAAACCCCGGCCCGTTCCACCCAGCAGCGAATCTCCGGCTCCCCGCCCTAGAACGATTATTGGCTCGTGCCCAATCGCCATCTCAATCCGCTGACATCGTTGAAGGCAATCCTGGCCACTACGGCCTGTTGACGACGTTGTTTCAGCTGTTTCAAGTTCAGTTGAATTCCGGTGAATTGCCGGTGGCTGCCGTCACCTACGGATTGGATAGTGGCGATTCCCAACCCGGCTGGTGGATGCGGGCCGACCCTGTGCACCTACGGGCGGACATCGATCGATTGCGGATTTTCGACCAGCGGCTCTTGGGTTTGACCCCAGGAGAAGCTCACCGTTTGGTGGCGGAACTAGCGCCCTTGTATCAGGCATCAGGGGCCCGCCTAGTCGCCTTTCACCCGGAACGCTGGTATTTGCACTTGCCTACTCCGCCTCGGCTGGGTACATCCCCACTACCGGCTATTCATGGCCGAGATGTACGTCCCTATTTGCCCACCGGCCCCGATGGGCGAATCTGGCAGATCCGCTTGAATGAGGGACAGATGCAGCTTCATACCAGCGCGGTGAACGTAGAACGGGAGCGACGGGGATTGCTGACGGTAAATAGTCTATGGTTTTGGGGAGAAGGTTATACCCCAACTTTACCCACCAGCCCCTTTAGTCAAGTGTGGAGTCACCATCCCCTGGCTCGGGGGTTGGGACGATTATCGGGAACTCCCACCCAGGGGTGTCCAGTGGATGGAGAGGACTGGCTAACGCGGGGGGATAGCTCAGGATGCCACTTAGTAGTGCTAGATAATTTGCTTGATTTACCAGAGATAGGAGAATATGAATCCTGGGCTAATAACTTAGTAAAGCTAGAACAATCTTGGTTTGACCCCCTGTTGACTGCTTTAGGACGGCAAGGATTCAGTAAAATCACTCTCCATCCTTGCCCATCCCCCGCCCGTTACCTTACTACTACTAGGCTTTACCACTGGTGGCGACGGCAACGTCCCTTGTTGCACTACCTGGCGCAGTCCTATCCCGAAAGATAGGGGCGGCGGATCCGGTAGGATCAATGCTCTATGCTATCGACGAGCGGGTCAGTCCCCCGCATCAGGGAGTCGCCCATGTCTGATAATATCCCCAATAAAAATAGTGTTGGTCATTATTTTGAAGATTTTCATCTTCACCAGAAGTTCGTCCATGGCTCTCCCCGTACCCTCAGTGGCGGGGATGTTTCCCTCTATATGGCTCTCACTGGAAGCCGTCACCTTCTGTATAGCTCTACTCCGGCAGCTCGGTCCATGGGCCTTGCCAGTCGTCCGGTGGAAGAATTATTGGTTTACCATATTGCATTTGCTAAGACCGTCCCAGATATTTCTGTTAATGTAATGGCTAATTTAGGTACGGCGGATTTACGTTTCTTGCTACCTGTTTATCCAGGAGACACAGTAAGAACTGAATCCACTATTATTGGCCTCGATGAAAACTATGGGGAAATATTTGGTACGGTCTACGTTCGTTCTGTTGGCTATAACCAAGCTAATCAACCCGTTATTACTTGGATACGTTGGTTGACAGTGCGAAAACGAGAATTAGAGAGCTTCCTGTCTTTAGAAGATGCAGCCTTACCCCAATTACCTGTTTTAGTCTCTCCGGAACATTTACCTATTCCTGCTGGACTTTCTGCTATCAAATTTGATACCCGATTTACCGGATCGCCTTTTTTATGGGAAGATTATGTTATAGACGAGCGGATTGATCATATTGATCGTATTACTCTGGATGAATCTGACCATAATTTTTCAACTCGGCTTTATCAAAATAGCATGCGATTGCGTTTTGATGACCACTTAATGAAACCCAACCGGGCTGGACGGCGTTTTATTTGCCCTAGCCATCTATTATCCGTATGTCGCGCTTTAACCCATAACGGATTAGCTAATGCTCTATGTATTGCGGCGATTAATGGAATAACCCACTCTAATCCTACTTTTGCAGGTGAAACTATTTACGCATTCACCGAAGTATTAGATTGCTGGGAATTACCGGGAAGAAAAGATTTGGGTGCTTTGCGATTACGAACATTTGGTGTCAGGAATTTCGACAGCACTGAAATAGAAACTGCTCGCTGTGATTTAGAAGAACGGGTTCGTTATCACGAACACGTTGTTCTAGATATGGATTATACCGTGCTTATGCCCCGTCACCGCTAATTACTAATTACGGAAGCCATGACTCTGCTAATGAATACCCATGACAATCCCGGTGCCGCATTACGGGCAGCGGTGGAACTAGAGCGCCCGCTGCAAGTGGTTGGAGCCATTAACGCTTACAGCGCCATGATGGCCCAACGGGTGGGATTCCGTGCGTTGTACCTATCGGGAGGCGGAGTGGCCAACGCTTCCTATGGCTTGCCCGATCTGGGCATGACATCGTTGGATAATGTCTTGGAAGATGTAAGGCGTATTACTACTGCCAGTTCCTTACCTCTGTTAGTGGATGCCGACACAGGTTGGGGAGGTGCTTTCAATATTGCCCGTACTGTTAACCAGATGATTAAAGCCGGCGCGGCGGGTATCCATATCGAGGATCAGGTGCAGGCCAAGCGTTGTGGCCATCGCCCAGGAAAGGCAATTGTTTCCCAAGGGGAAATGGTGGATCGGGTTAAGGCTGCCGTAGACGCTCGCCACGAGGGAGGATTTGTCATCATGGCCCGGAGCGATGCGTTGGCCGGAGAAGGGTTCACTGCCATGGTGGATCGGCTGGCAGCCTGTGTGGAAGCTGGAGCGGATATGGTGTTCCCTGAGGCGGTGTCGGATCTGGAGACCTATCAACGCATTACCGCTGCCTTGGATGTGCCGGTATTGGCTAATATTACTGAATTTGGCAAAAGCCCACTGTTTACTACAGAAGAGTTAGGGACAGCGGGGGTCAGGTTGGTGCTTTATCCCCTGTCAGCCTTCCGCGCCATGAACCAAGCGGCATTACGGGTTTACCAGGCATTGCGCCAGCAGGGTACCCAACAAGGCGTGGTGGACCTTATGCAAACCCGAGCGGAGTTATACGATTTTCTTAATTATCACGCCTACGAGGATAAGCTGGACGCTCTGTTCGCTCAGGAGCTAGCCCAGGGGGAAAAATGAAAAAAGTAAAGACGGGTGGTTTAGCAGGAATAATGGCAGGAGAAACGGCCATCTGTACGGTGGGACCCCATGGCCATGGACTCACTTATCGAGGTTACGATATCCACGCCCTAGCGGAGCAAGCCACCTTCGAGGAAGTAGCCTATCTTCTCATCCATGGTGCTTTGCCCAATAAAGACGAACTGGCCAGTTATAAGGCACTATTGGCCAGCCAGCGTACCCTTCCCGAGGGTTTGAGAGTAACGCTGGAACAGATACCTGCCGAAGCCCACCCCATGGATGTACTGCGTACCAGTGCGTCTCTGATGGGAACCCTGGAGCCGGAAACGTCTTTTAACGATCAGACCACCATTGCTACTCGATTAATTTCTTCCCTTAGCAGCGCCCTGCTCTACTGGCATCACTACGCCCAATCGGGGCAACGGATTGACTGTCGTACCAACGAAGATACGGTAGCTGGTCATCTGTTGGCCCTGCTCCATGGTCGTTCTCCCAGTGAGCTACATCGGCGAGCGTTGGATGTTTCTCTTATCCTTTACGCTGAACACGAATTCAACGCTTCTACTTTTGCAGCTCGGGTCGCTGCCAGCACCCTGGCAGATTTTTATTCCGCTATCACGGCGGCTATTGGTGCTTTGCGGGGTCCTCTCCATGGCGGTGCTAACGAAGCCGCTATGGAACTTATCAGCCACTATCAAACCCCTGATGGGGCTGAAACGGGGATCATGGAGAAACTGGCGGGCAAAAAATTGATCATGGGTTTTGGGCATCGAGTTTATTCAGATTCCGATCCCCGTTCCGATCTCATCAAACCCTGGTCCCGTCGTTTAGCGGAAGCCGCTGGCGATACTGTGTTGTTTCCTGTTTCTGAGCGCATCGAGGCAGTGATGCGGCGGGAGCGAAAACTGTTCCCCAATTTAGATTTCTACAGTGCCTCCAGCTACCACCTGTTGGGTATTCCCACTCCGCTATTTACTCCCCTTTTTGTCATTTCCCGCACCACTGGCTGGGCTGCCCACATTGAGGAGCAACGGGCCAACAACAAACTGATTCGCCCCAGTGCTACCTACACTGGCCCCGGAGAATTGTCCTTCATTCCCCTCGCTGACCGTCCTTAAGAGAGTTGCCCCGTGAGCGCCCATAACGTTGACGAAAACCTTCGACCTGCCCCGGATCAGGAAATGGTGGACATTGCCCGCTACGTGGCAGAGACCCCTATTACTTCCGCAGAAGCCTATGACACTGCCCGTTATTGCTTAATGGATACCCTGGGCTGTGGTCTGCTGGCCCTAGGCTACCCAGAATGTACTAAACACTTAGGCCCTATCGTTCCCGGTACGGTAGTCCCTAACGGGGCACGGGTGCCGGGAACATCCTTTGTTCTGGATCCAGTCAAAGCGGCTTGGGACATTGGTGCATTAGTACGTTGGCTGGACTTTAACGACACCTGGTTAGCCGCCGAGTGGGGGCATCCGTCAGACAATTTAGGAGCCATTTTGGCGGTAGCGGATTACCTATCCCAGAGCCGCATTGCTAACGGCAAACAGCCATTAGTAATGCAAGATGTTCTTACCGCCATGATCAAAGCCCACGAAATTCAGGGTGTTATGGCCCTGGAGAACAGCTTCAATCGAGTCGGGTTAGACCATGTTGTATTGGTCAAACTCGCCTCCACCGCTGTAGTCACGGGATTACTGGGGGGAAGCCAGGAAGACATCGTCAATGGAATTTCTCAATGCTGGGTAGATGGCCAATCGTTACGCACCTATCGCCACGCTCCTAATACCGGTTCTCGTAAATCCTGGGCCGCAGGGGATGCCACGTCCCGGGCGGTACGTTTGGCCCTAATGACCCTGAAAGGGGAAATGGGCTATCCCGGTGCCCTAACAGCTAAGGGCTGGGGATTCTACGATGTTGCCTTTAAGGGGAACCGCTTCAAGTTTCAACGACCCTACGGCGCATACGTCATGGAGCAAATTCTGTTCAAGATTTCCTACCCGGCGGAATTCCACTCCCAAACGGCCGTTGAGTGTGCCATTGCCCTCCATCCCCAAGTGAAAGGGCGGCTAGAAGAGATTGAGCGCATCGTCATTACCACCCACGAGTCAGCCATCCGCATCATTAGCAAAACAGGTCCCCTGTATAACCCAGCAGATCGGGATCATTGTCTGCAATATATGGTGGCAGTACCGCTAATTTTTGGGCGATTGACCGCTGACGATTACGAAGACGAAGTGGCTCAGGATCCCCGAATCGATCAGTTGCGGGCCAAAACAATAGTGGAAGAAGACCTCCGCTACAGCCGGGAGTACCACGAGCCCGATAAACGCTCCATCGCTAATGCCCTGCAGGTCTATTTCCGAGATGGCACTGCCACCGAGCGAGTAGCCGTGGAGTACCCCATCGGCCATCGCCGCCGCCGAGCCGACGGCATTCCCCTGTTGGTAGACAAGTTCCGCGCTGCCCTAGCCAGCCGTTTCCCTCGCCGTCAGGCAACGGCCATACTTGAGCTTTGTTTAGATCCCGCACGGTTGGCGACCACACCCGTCAACGAATTTATGGATCTACTGGTCATCTAACTTTTCTATGGAAACAGTAGGGCGTATTCCAAACTATCAGAAACCGCCCGCCAGCTGGCTTCGATGATATTGGGATTCGCCCCCACTGTGGTCCAAGCTCGATTGCCGTCGTGGAAATCGATTAAAACACGAGTCGTTGCCGCTGTGCCTCGTTCGCTGTCCAAGATACGAACTTTGTAATCCGTTAAGCGAATTCGACGAAGGCTGGGGTAATGCCCGCACAAGGCGCTGCGTAATGCCAGAATCAACGCATCTACCGGGCCATTTCCTTCGGCAGCGGTAAAATGAACTTCGCCATCAATACGAATTTTCACCGTTGCCTCTGATAAGAGACCTCGTCCCTGGCGATGTTCGGTTACTACCATAAAATCCACTAATTCGAAAGGAGGACGATAATCTAATCGGGCGCGGTATAGCATTAAATCCACTGACGCTTCTGCCGCTTCAAAGGTAAATCCCTCGTGTTCCAATTCTTTAATATGGTGAAGTACTCGTTGAGCTTCTTCCCGACTAACTTCTAATCCATGGGAACGAGCCTGATAAACAAGGTTTCCTCGGCCTGATAATTCTGAAACTACTGCCCGACTTTCGTTGCCGATCAATGCAGGATCCAAGTGCTGGTAGGCTGTAGAACTTTTCAGCATAGCAGCAACGTGGATGCCCCCTTTATGGGCAAAAGCATTAGCTCCAACGTAGGGTAAATGCTCGTCATGGCGTAGATTGGCTACTTCTGCCACATAACGAGATAGGCTAGTCAATCCCCGCAATTGGGTTTCACTGACCACGGACCAACCCATTTTTAATTGGAGATTAGGAATAATAGTTATGAGATTGGCGTTTCCGACCCGCTCACCGTAGCCGTTAATTGTCCCTTGTACTTGGCGACAACCTGCCCGGAGTGCAGCTAAAGAATTGGCTACCGCACAACCACTATCATCATGGGCGTGAATACCCAGGGGATAAGGTAAACGAGTAGCTACTGCGGTCACAATTTCTTCTACTTCCCAAGGCAAGCTCCCCCCATTGGTTTCACATAATACTAACCAATCGGCTCCTGCTTTCGCAGCAGTTTCTAGTGTCGCTACTGCATAATCAGGATTAGCCTTATAACCATCAAAGAAATGCTCAGCGTCAAATACCACCTCCCGCCCTAAATTTTTCATATAAGCCACGCTATCCCGAATCATGGCTAAATTTTCTTCTAAGGTAGTATCCAGTACTTGATAAACGTGAAAATCCCAAGATTTACCCACTAAGGTAACCACCGGTGTTCCTGCAGCTACCAGGGCTTGGATATTAGAATCCGTTTGACATTCGCTATTTTTTCGTCGAGTTGCCCCAAAGGCAGTGATTTTGGCTTGGTGTAAAGGGATTTCTTGAATGCGGGTAAAAAATTCCACATCCTTGGGATTAGAGCCAGGCCATCCCCCCTCAATATAATGAACGCCCAGCTCATCCAATTTTTTGGCTAACTGGATTTTGTCATCGCAGGACAACGAAATGTCTTGGCGCTGGGTACCATCCCGCAGCGTAGTATCATAGAGAAAAAGTGAGGGCATCATCTCGCCTATCGCCTAACTGGCTTGGAGAAAGGGGGGAAGAATAGGGAACGGGTTGGCGAAAAACAACCGTGGCGAGTTATATGCCACGGATTACACTTGGAGTCCGCTTCTGATGACGGTGCTATCCAATCTCCCATGTTCCGCTACCTACGCTTGGCGTGGACTTACCTACGGGCTACCCTGGTAATCGTTGCGCTGATAACGGTGCTGTCATTCGCGACAGCCAGACTGTTGCTTCCTGTAGCCGACAATTATCGCCACACACTCGCTGTTACCCTCACCCAAATACTCGGCCAAGTTATACAGGTCAATGGATTAACGGGTGGCTGGCGAGGTTTTCATCCGTTGTTGCGCCTAGATGGGCTGCAAATCCTAGATCCCCTTGGCCAACGACCCGCCGTAGAGCTAGCGGCGGCTGAGCTCGAACTCGACCTGCTGACCTCTTTTCGCCTAGGTCATCTCGTTCCCAGCCGTTTGATATTGGTAGGTCCTCGCTTGACCCTTGTCCAACAATCGGACGGCCGGTGGGGTCCAGAAGGATTGGTTCTCCAAGAATCCAATTTATGGCGTTTAGGAAACAGTCGACTAATGGTGGAAGGCGGCGAGATTCAGCTACGAATTGGGGATCAACGACTACGGCTAATGGTAAGAGGGGAATTGCACAGTGATGGTACCCGTCATCAATTGACTGGTGAGGTTCGCTTCCCTGATTCCTGGGGAGGAGAGATCAAAGTAGCAATGGATGCTTGGGGAGAACGGGGGCCGGTAACCGGTTATTTGGAGGGAAAAGGTTTAGCGCTAAGACCTTGGATTAACCGTTGGTACCCTGAATTAGCCCTCGGAGGATCTCTGGACGGGCGGTTGTGGTTGGATTGGGCAGGGGAACGGTTGCAGCGAGTCACTGGACGATTAGATCGATTGACTTTGGAAACTGGAGATATTGCCCTGGGATTGGAACAGACCGAGATCAGCGGGGACTTGCTTTGGCAACCCCAAGGCCAAGGCTGGCGAATGAACGGTGCATCTTTTCAATTGGCTCGAAACGGACAGCATTGGCCCCCTAGTCGCTATCAAGTGGAATGGCGACCGAGTCCAGCGGGAGAATCATCTCGACTATTAGCTCAAGCGGCGTTTCTCGATCTGGCCGATATGGCTAAACTAGCCGGGGCCTTTCCCCAGTCAGGAGCCTCATTATTTCACCAGGTGTTACGCCGTGGCACGGTTCACAATTTAGCCATCAATCTCCCCTTCTCAACGGGAGAAACAGGTCAGTGGTTACCTGATCTGGGAGAAATGGTGGTGGACGCAGAACTACGGGAATTAGCTTGGCAAGCGCTGGGACATATCCCGGGAATGCGCGGAATCAACGTTACTCTGCAGGGAACAGGGCAACAAGGTACCTTGGAAGTAAATACAACTGCAGGCCATTTCGATTCCCATCTGTTTCGCCAACCTTGGACCCTGGAGCAATTACAAGGTCGATTAACTTGGCAAAAGACCGAACAGAATTGGCACCTAGCCACCCAAGATTTACGGCTGGCAACCCCTGATATTGCAGTAACGGTTAATGCCGAACTGGATATTCCTCCTACCCCCCTTTCTCCCGTCATTAACTTAGAGGCTCGTTTGTTACGGGCTGACGGTCGTCATGTTCCCCCTTACCTACCGGCTCGGGTTATGCCTCCTCGTTCTGTGCGCTGGCTAGATCGATCTATTCGAGCAGCTCAAGTCAATGGGGGGACTTTTACTTTGCGAGGGCGCTTACGAGATTTCCCCTATGACCAAGGGAATGGCAAATTTGATATAGATGTGCACCTAACTGGGGGTGAACTGGACTACGCTCCCGATTGGCCGATGCTCCATGATATTCAAGCTCGCCTCCATTTTTATGGCCGCTCCATGGATATTGAGGCAAATAGCGGCCATTTATTGGAGAGCACCCTCCAGCCCACTCAAGTTTCAATTCCTGATTTGGATCATGAGCCTCATTTGCTGGTAAGAGGTCGCCTCCAGGGACCAGCGGCAGATTTACCGCGAATAATACGGGATAGTCCTCTGAATCGTCGTTTCGGTCATTACGCCGAAGGGCTGGAGGGTCGAGGGGAAATGGGGCTCACTTTGAATTTAGATATGCCACTGGCTGATGTCGCAGCAACGCAAGTGGGAGGGCAGGTCACTTTGCAGGGCGCGGACTTATTGTGGCGGGATCCAGTACCAGCTTTGGAAAAAGTGAAGGGAGAGCTGAGTTTTTCTGGAACCGGCGTGGTCGGTAACAACATTGAAGCGCGGATCTACGGGTTACCAGTCCGCTTAACCCTCCGTCCTCGCCAAGAAGGGGGACCTGCTGCCACCGTTATTGAAGCTAAGGGCCGTTTGGACCCCCAGATTTTACAAGGGCGCTGGCCGAGTCCCCTATGGCGACGGCTCGTGGGAGAAGCGCCCTGGCAGGGAACCGTAACCCTCCCTACTGTCGCTCCTGGCACTCGGTTACTACCCACCCTACGCCTGACAACCAATCTCCAGGGAATGGCCCTCGAGCTGCCCGGGCCATTGAATAAAAAAGAAGCGAGTCAGCCCCGTCCGCTGGTGTTAGAGACGGTCCTAGGGGGAAATGATCCTTGGCGTTTATCTTTCGGCTCTGTGTTGGCAGGTAGTTTTTTACCCAAAGAACGGCGGGGGGAATTGCGGCTAGGAGATAAGGTCGCCCTAGAACAAGGGTCTTTTCCTCCTGAGTGGCCGGTTGGTCTGAAAATTCGGGCTGATTTCTCGGAAATTGATGGGGGGGCCTGGAGTGACCTACTAGGAGAGGTTAGGGAGCTGCTCCCCAAAGGAACCGTAGCCGTTGGGCCATTGCCTTGGAATCTCCAAGCCCAGGTGGGAACCCTCCAACTCGGTCAGCAACACTTTACTCAAGTTCAGTTGGCAGGCCATAGCACTGACCAGGGGGGACTCATCACCTTAAAGGGACCAGACATCCAAGGCGAGGGAAATTGGCAGACTGATAAAGAACTCTTAGTAAAGCTAGAGCGGCTTCGAGTCACTGGGCCCAGCTCCCATTCATCCGCCAAAGATTCATCCGTCAAAGAGGCGACCAAAACACCCGCCGATCCCCGCCGTCTCCCACCGTTTCAGCTAGCCTGCCAAGATTTTCAATGGGATGGAGTTTCCCTTGGCCAATTAGATATATCTAGCCAGCCTAGTGAAATGGGATTGACTGTGTCTGATTTGCGATTGGAAGGGCCATTATTACAAGTAAAGGGTAATGGAGAATGGCAAGTGACACCGGCAGGTCATCGTTCTGCATTAGAATTAACCCTCACCAGTGATGATCTCGGTGATACTCTATCAGCCTTGGGATATGCTGGCGCAATTCAGGGAGCAACAACTCAAGGAGAATTACGAGTTTATTGGCCAGGTCCACCATCAGCTTTTGCTCTAGACCAGTTAACCGGCAAATTGAATTTTACTTTAGGAAAAGGACAATTAATTCAAGTCGATCCGGGAGCTGGGCGGGTATTCGGTTTACTTCTGTCTCTTAT
>CAWUNB010000001.1:0-29924 GCA_963923745.1 uncultured Thiotrichales bacterium | reverse complement strand
AGCGATTAGGTAAACGAGATCAACTAGAGGTCCGCTTTCAATTATTAAAGAAAGCTCTAAATTTAACTACTGTACCTCAACGAATAGAATGTTTTGATGTTAGCCATAGTCATGGGGAAGCAACTGTAGCCGCTTGTGTTGTTTTTAACCAAGCGGGTCCGATTAAAAGTGATTATCGTCGCTTTAATATTAATAATATTACTCCTGGTGACGATTTTGCGGCAATGGAAGTGGCTATTACACGCCATTATCAGCTACTGCTGCAGAAAGGAGAAAAATTACCGGAAGTACTATTAATTGATGGAGGAAGAGGCCAATTAACAATGGCTCAGCAGGTACTAACTGCTTTCCAGATAACAGGAATAACCCTAATTGGAGTGGCTAAAGGAACTACTCGTCGTCCAGGGCAAGAGGTTTTGTTCTTGTCCGGTACCGGGGGGGCTACTATACTCCCGGACACTTCGCCGGCCCTGCATCTTATCCAGCAAGTACGTGATGAGGCTCATCGCTTCGCTATCAGCGGGCACCGCCAGCGGCGGGCTAAAGTTCGGCCCTCATCCGTTTTGGAGATGATTCCAGGGCTTGGTCCCAAGCGGCGTCGGCAGGTTCTTGGCCATTTTGGTGGATTACAAGAGGTCAAGGGAGCCGGGGTAGCGGAGTTGGCTGGCGTACCCGGTATCAGCCGGTTATTGGCTGAACGTATCTACGATGTCCTCCATCCCCATTAGAGCCGGTTGCCTAGCGAGGCGCCGCTGGACGATTCCGTGCCCGCCTCACATCCCGTCGATCCTCCTCATTTTTCCGTCAACATTCCCAACCTCCTCACTTGGCTGCGTATTGCCCTGATTCCGGCCTTGGTGATGGTGTTTTACTCCTCTTTTCCCGGAGCGCATTTACTTTCCACAGCTTTGTTTGGATTAGCGGCGATAACGGACTGGCTGGATGGTTACATGGCTCGGCGTTTGGCCCAAATTTCGGCTTTCGGGACATTTTTGGATCCTGTGGCCGACAAACTGATGGTAGCAGTGGCGTTAGTACTTATCGTAGAACGGGCCCATTCACCCTGGATAGCAGTGGCAGCGGCCATCATCATTGGGCGGGAAATTACGGTTTCTGCGCTGCGGGAATGGATGGCTATTGTGGGAGAGCGAACCCGGGTCAGGGTGTCAAACCTGGGAAAGATTAAAACTACGGTGCAAATGATCGCTCTGCTGATGCTGCTCTATCGGGAAGAATGGCTGGGCCTTCCTGTCTGGGAAATGGGTGTAGCCTTATTGTACTTAGCAGCCTTTTTAACTTTGTGGTCGATGCTGGTTTACCTGCGGGCGGCTTGGCCCACATTACGGGCCAATTCCTAGCGCGGTACTATGCCGTTATGCGCTGCAATAGACTGGTTCGCAGCTCGGCATAGACGCTTCGCTGCTCTGAGTTACTACAGTGACGATGGAGCAGAGTCAGTTCTTCTGCTAATTCTTGGACAATACTGCGGTACTTGCGGCTACGGGCCCGCTCAATGTCCAGCTCGGCAGTGAGTCGACGCACCTGGCTAGACAGATCTTCGCTAGAAGGCGTGGCGGTTACTTCCTGGATACGTCGCCCGAAAGCAGTGTCTTTAAGCAGTTGAGTCCGTTCCAGTAATTTATTTTGGTTTTGCAAGGCCAGGTTAGGATAGATCTCTTCCAATTTGGCCAGGTCAACACGGCCTTCAAAAGTAGCAATTTCACCCTGCTTGATGAGTTCCTGTAGTTCGGCACGGCCAATATCCAACGAACGGGCTGCAGCAGCAAGGTTAACCAATCGGCTCATAGTGATTCTCCGTAGTCGTGGGGCAGGAGTCGTTGCTCAGGAAACAGTTTCGATATTAGTCCCAGTAATATCAGTTTAATAAGGGGGAACGTAATGGTTGAGCAACGGTTTCGGGCCTTACGGGTGAAGGAAACAGCGGATGGAAGCATTCAGCAGAGCGTAGAAGAGCAGGCCCTGGAAGATCTACCACCCCACGAAGTACTGGTGAGAGTTGCCTGGTCTTCTCTGAATTACAAGGATGCCCTATCTGCTACTGGTCATCGAGGAATCACCCGCCGTTATCCCCACACTCCGGGAATAGATGGGGCGGGTACTGTGATTGCCGGTTTCCAGGAAGGTAGCGAGGTCATCATTACTGGTCATGATTTGGGAATGAACACTTTTGGGGGGTGGGCTGGCTACGTCCGAGTTCCTGCCAACTGGCTGGTTCCCCTTCCCAACGGATTATCCCTGCGAGAAGCCATGATTTACGGTACGGCAGGCTTTACTGCTGCCCTTGCTGTTACTCGATTACGCCAGGCAGGGTTACCTGAAGGCGACGAAGTTCTGGTTACTGGTGCCAGTGGTGGGGTAGGTAGTGTAGCAGTAGCGTTGTTAGCTAAGTTGGGCTATCGGGTCATCGCTGTCAGCGGCAAAGGCTCTAGCCGCGACTGGTTATTATCCCTCGGAGCGGCTGAAGTGGTGGGGCGCGAAGCTTTGGCCGATGATCCCAGCCGTCCTTTGTTTAAGGGCCGCTGGGCTGGTGCGGTGGATACCGTGGGAGGGACGATGTTAGCTGCTGCCCTCAAAGGGACTCGCTACGGCGGCGCAGTGGCTGCCTGTGGTCTGGCCGCATCCCCTGAATTATCCTTAACCGTCTACCCCTTCATTCTCCGGGGAGTTAGTTTGTTGGGCATTGATAGTGTGGAATGCCCCCAAGGGGATCGCCTAACCGTGTGGCAAAACCTGGCGGGAATGTGGCGACCTGCTGGTTTGGCTTCTTTGGCAATAGAAGTCTGTTTAGACGATCTTCCCCATTACGTGGCAAAAATACTCAGTGGTGGTATTCAGGGCAGGGTGATTGTGGATCCATGGCGGATTAATCAGTGAATTATTCCCGGTTCACTTGGGGAATAAGGGTAACAGTGGTTGCTCTACTCTGCACCAACTCAGTGGTGGCAGGAGGAGATATCCGAGTATTTCGGGATCGCAATGGGGTACTGAATATTAGTAATGTCCCTATTCCTAAAGCTCGAACCCTTGGACAATTAGAGCGTGTTACTTCTCCAACACCGATTTCGTCAACCCCCCCCCCGGTAACCCCTACCCGTATTTATGCCTACCAAGACGCTCAAGGGGTACGCCACTTCACTAACGTTCCGAGTACCACCGAGAGCCGCTACCAATTAGTGCTGCAAGCTCCCTTGGTGAGTCATTCTTCAGTGAGTTTGCTTTCCTCGCCGTACGAGCAATTAGTCACTGAAGCAGCTCAAGCCTATCAGGTCGATCCGGCTCTGGTACGGGCCGTAATTCAGGCGGAGAGCGCTTTTAATCCTCAAGCTGTTTCTCCTAAGGGAGCCATTGGCTTGATGCAGCTTATGCCTGACACTGCCCGTCGTTACGGAGTGCAGGATACCTTCAACCCTACTGACAACGTTTACGGTGGGGTTCACTATTTACGGGATTTATTGGTGCTATTTGGTCATGATCTGCGCCGGGTAGTGGCTGCTTACAACGCTGGGGAAGGAGCCGTAAGCCGCTATGGGGATGTTCCTCCCTATCCAGAAACCACTCTGTATGTGGAGCGTGTGTTGACTCTCCATCAGCGCTATCAACAGTCTTCTCCACCTAAATGAAACTCTTTTTATCCCCGACTAAGCTGGATCCATCTTCAGTTATTGTTTCTCTGTTGGCTTATTCCTTACTGGGATTATTGCTAATTAAGGCCTGGACAGATCTAGACGTGATGTGGGATGGGTTGGCTTATCACCTACCTTTTGCTGGATTACGACTGGGTATTATCGCCGCTGATGATTATCAACTTACTGCTTGGTATCGGGCTTTTTTTGATAGCTTTCCGGTGGCCGGCGATTGGTTGCAGGGATTATTTTGGTGGATAGGAGGCCGTCCCCAAGCTGTCAATATAGTGAGCTGGGTATCTTTAGTACTATTTTTTGTTTATTTGCGGCGTTATTGGCGAGTGTCGGTGGCGCTGGCCACCGTCGCTTTCCTAGCTATCCCTTTGGTACAAGTCCACACCTCCCTCGCCTATGTCGATTTATTAGGGTGTGTTGCTGTTACCGTGGCTTGGCTCACTATTGTCGAGCTTCATGCTTTCCCTGATCGCTTTACTTGGGGACGCTTGGGGTTATTTTTATTATGTGTATTCTTAGTTGCCCACGATAAACTTCAATATTTACCGATAGCGGGATTATTATTGTTAGCTTTTGCCGGAACGGCTTGGTACGTGAAAAGCGTTAATCCTATTATTCCTCAGATTTTAAATTGCTGGTGGAAACGGGGATTGGGGCTTATTATTGTATTGATGATATTTGCGAATCCGCTGCGTAATCTAGTTACTTTTCACAATCCTTTTTATCCAGTCAAGATTTCTATTGCTGGACTTAATCTGCCAGGGCAATTCAAAATAGAACGGGATGATCCCCATTACTTGAATGGACAACCCCAGGTCATCAAATGGTTGTATTCCGTGGTAGAACGAAATGCTTATACCGGACGACGACAACCATGGAATGCAGATCAAGGAGGTTCTCCAGCAGAAGCTCCTTCTTTTCGCATGGGAGGTTATGGTGGTTTCTGGGTATTAGTTAATTTATTTTTCTTTTTTCATCTCTATCGCTACGCTCCTCGTCGAGAAGCTAGACTATTAGCTGCTCATTTAGCAGTAGGAAGTGTATTTACTGCCTTTTTGCCTGCCTCCCATGAATTGCGTTATTACCTATACTGGATGTTGATGTTGGTAGCCAGTAATTTAATTTTGTTGGCTAAAGGTGATGGACTAACCCGAGAACGCCATATTTATCCGTTAATGGCTACAGCTGCTTTGTTATTTGTAATTGCAGTAAGTGATGCTAGTTATATTTTGCCTCATTATCGAGGTCCTCAAGAAGTAATCCACGAACTGGGTATTCACCATCAAGTCAAAGAACTAGTACGGGAACCAGGAGTGACGCTATGCGTATTTGATCGAGATCCTTATGTATTTCTTTATAGTCACTACTTTCATCCCGATTTACCTCCCTACCGTGTCCGCCAGAGTTGGCTAGGTAATCACCAGGACGTGGAAGAATGCCAATTCTTGCCTACTCTCAAGCCTCCCTATCCCCAATTACCGGACTGACTTTTTGACAAATGTCAAATTCTTATACGATTTTTTCTTTATAATACCGAGCTATAACTGCCTTGAGTGTATACCAAAAGACACATGAAAACCGAGGTAACTGCAATTACACTGATACTTGCATCTATATTGCAACTATCGGCTGCAGTGATTGCGCTGAAGCTAATACGAGAGACCGGACGTTTCCGTTTAGCTTGGGTTTTTATCTCCATGGCTTTGACTTTGATGGTCAGCCGACGTTTGCTACCTTTGTGGACGTTTTTACAAGAAGCCAAACCAGCCACATTCAATGTGTCTATTGATGCCTTATTTAGCTTATTGATCTCCTTGTTGATACTGCTCGGCATGTTGGGAATACGTAAGCTGTTTATTGCGCTTAAGCATCAACAAGAACAACTTCAACGTATTGCAAATACTGATATATTAACCGGTCTTGCCAATCGCCGTGCAATAATTCAGCGACTAAAATTAGAAACTGATCGAAGTAATCGTAATCACCATCCCCTCTCTTTATTAATGTTCGATATAGATTATTTCAAAAAAATTAATGACACATGGGGACATGCGGCTGGTGATTCTATCCTATCCGCTATTGGTGAAGTATGCCGTAATACACGATCAATTGATCTGGTTGGTCGGTGGGGAGGAGAAGAATTTGTAGTTATTTTACCCGACACAAATAGTGAAAATGCGGCAGCTGTAGCTGAGCGGCTACGTTTAATCATCGCAGATACAATCGTCACGGAAGGTGATACGATTTTGAAAGTTACTGTAAGTATTGGTGTGACGACCAGTGAGTTTGAAACTAAATATGAAGTACTACTCGCCCATGCAGATACAGCACTCTACGACGCAAAATATCTTGGTCGTAATCAAGTTGTAGTCTGGCACTAAACTCTTAATATCCAGTGAGTGAAAATTAATTAACACTCCCGTTGGATAATAAATTGTGCCAACCAGCGAAGTAAATCTGCTCGATTATCGAAATTGGCTAGACTGGCAAGGGCATCTTGATACAGTGCCTCCGCTCTTTTTTTAGCTGCAATCAGCCCCATCAACGCCGGGTAGGTGGATTTTTGGTGGGCGACGTCCGCTCCCTGACGCTTGCCAATTACCTCAGTTGTTCCTTCTACGTCCAATACATCGTCTTGAATCTGAAAAGCCAAACCGATGCACTGAGCGTATTGATCCAATTGCTCCCGTGCTGCAGTGGACGCCTGGGGAGCGGCATAGACTCCAAGCAATACACTAGCCCGAATGAGGGCTCCCGTTTTACGGAGATGCATTTGTTCCAAATCAGAAAGGGATAGTTGTTGTCCTTCTGCTGCTAGATCAATCGCTTGCCCCCCCACCATCCCCTGAGAACCGGAAGCTTCAGCCAGGGCTTGCACCATAGCTACCCGTGCCTCTGGGGTCAGCCCCTGAGCCTGAGCTAGTACTTGGAAAGCCAGCGCCTGTAGGGCATCTCCAGCCAGTAGTGCAGTGGCTTCACCGTAGGCTTTGTGACAGGTGGGTTTTCCTCGCCGCAGATCGTCGTTATCCATAACCGGTAGATCGTCATGGACCAGAGAATAAGCGTGGATTAATTCCACACTGCAAGCGGGATCATCCAGAATGGCCGGATCGACTCCCAGGACTTGGCCAGCGCCATAGACCAGCAGGGGACGAATACGCTTTCCTCCTCCCAGTACAGCGTAGCTCATGGCTTGGTGCAAGGTTGTAGGAACGGCAGCGGGAAGCCAGCGTTCCAGAGCGGCCTCAACCCTTTGTAGTCGTTGCTGGACTTGATCGAGGGCTGGATGAATAGAAGGCATGGCGTTTCCCGAGTCCGGCTTGCGTGGAAGAGTAAACTAAATCACTACCTGAGATAATCTGCAACTTGGCCAACTTGATGAACATAATTCATGTCCGAACCTATCCGCCTTTCCATTTCTGGTATTAGTTGCGCTGGCTGCGTAGCTGCCGTCGAGGATGCCCTCCAAGCTGTTCCCGGGGTACAACAAGTCGCTGTTAATTTTGCCGAACGGACAGCTCTAGTACAGGGAGACGTTTCCCCACAAACCTTAATCGCGGCTATCCGCACAGCCGGTTACGATGGAGCAGAGTTACGGGGCATCGATGATGAGACAGAAAAAACGGCCCAAGAGCAGCGTCAGAGCCAGGAGTTACTGCGCCGTACTGGCTGGGGAGCGCTAGTCGCCGCTCCGCTGTTTCTGTTAGGGATGACCGGCTGGCTACCCTCCCTGGAGAGTACTACCGGCCAATGGTTTTGGCCCTTAGCAGGACTAGCGACCCTGGGTGTGTTGATAGGACCAGGAGGGCATTTTTTCCGAGGTGCTTGGCGATCCCTGGTACATCGCAATGCCAACATGGACACGTTAGTTGCTTTAGGAACTGGCTCTGCTTGGCTTTATTCCATGGCGGTGGTGTTGTTTCCTGAGCAAGTGCCTACTCTAGCTCGTCATGCCTACTTCGAGGCCTCAGCTGTCATCATTACCCTGATTAATTTTGGTAGCTGGCTAGAAAGCCGAGCGCGGAGCCGTACTTCATCGGCTATTCGTCGCTTAATCGGTTTACAACCCCGTACCGCTCGGGTAGTGCGCTATGGTCAAGAGTTAGATATCCCCATTGATGAGGTCGGGTTGGAGGAAACGTTGCGAGTTCGTCCGGGAGAGCGTATTCCAGTGGACGGCGTGGTGTTGGAAGGTTATTCCACCGTAGATGAATCCATGCTATCGGGGGAACCACTGCCGCTGGAAAAACGCCAAGGTAGCGAAGTGACTGGGGGAACCGTTAATCAATCCGGTACTTTTCTAATGCAGGCTCGACGCATCGGTCGGGATACGGTATTGGCCCATATTATTCAATTGGTGCGCCAAGCCCAACAGTCCAAACCAGCCATTGGCCGATTAGCTGATGGAATAGCAGCGGTATTTGTTCCAATAGTGCTACTGCTAGCAATAGTAACTTTTGGTGTTTGGTTTACCTGGGGACCGGAGCCTCGATTAGGCTACAGCCTGGTGACGGCTATGACGGTACTAGTTATTGCTTGCCCCTGCGCTTTAGGTTTAGCCACGCCCATTTCCATCATGGTGGGAGTAGGGAAGGCGGCTGAATTAGGCATCCTTATTCGCAACGGAGAAGCCTTGCAGCAAGCTGGGCGGTTAACTACGGTTGTGTTAGATAAAACCGGAACCATTACCGCTGGTCGACCCACTGTCACTACAGTGGAAGCATTACCAGGTTGGGACAGGGAAACCATATTATGGTTAGCCGCAAGTCTGGAGGCAGGTTCTGAGCATCCCTTAGCTCAGGCCATCACTGCAGCAGCTAAACCCGTAGCAGTAAAACGTCCCCTTGGTCCAGTGACCGCTTTTACTGCTTGGCCAGGGCAAGGTGTTGCCGGACAGATTGGGTTAGCCAGCGCTGGTTTATCCCCTTTGCCCCAAGCCGTGTTATTGGGCAATGCTCGCTGGTTGACCGAACAGGGTATTGCTGTAGCTTCGCTGACAGAGTTAGCCACTGAGTTAGCTAAAACCGGGCAAACTCCGATATTTCTTGCTGTGGCGGGCCAATTGATAGGGTTGGTGGCGGTGGCAGATCCGGTAAAAACCGACTCTCTAAGAGCAGTACAGCGGTTACGAGAATTGGGGCTACGGGTAATCATGATCAGTGGTGATCAACAGGGAACTGCCCAAGCAGTAGCAGCAGCGGTGGGGATAGAAACGGTGCGGGCGGAGGTATTGCCAGCGGCCAAAGCGGCAGAAATCGCTGAGCTACAACGACAAGGGGAAATAGTTGCCATGGTGGGAGATGGCATTAATGATGCCCCCGCCCTAGCCCGGGCAGATTTGGGCATTGCTATTGGCACGGGGAGTGATATAGCTATTGAAAGTGCAGACGTCACCCTGATGGGTGGGTCACTTCATGGTGTAGCCGATGCCATTCACCTGTCCCGAGCCACGGTGGGTAACATCCGGCAAAATCTGTTTGGGGCGTTTGTCTATAACAGCCTGGGAATTCCTATCGCGGCAGGAGCACTCTATCCCCTATGGGGTCTGCTGCTCAATCCCATGATTGCGGGCGCGGCCATGGCGGCTTCTTCAGTAACGGTGGTTAGTAACGCTAATCGTCTCCGTCACTTTCAGCCACCGGGGCGATAGTGAAATTGCTGTTATGTCTGACAATTGGCGGTGTCCATGAGCTTACCCTCCACTTTATTGCAAGCCAGCGAACTCGGTATTCGCTATTCCAGAAGCAGTAGTTGAAGTTGTCAGCAAGGGCTATGAGGCTAAAGATTTGGAAATAGGGTCGCCCTTTTATTTGTCCCAGGGAGTCAAAGATGTTATCGTCTTTGATCCCCTTACGTTTTTGGTTTTGCATGTTCGTAAAAATCACACCACTCGCCAAATATTGCCAGTAGTTATTGAATTGGAGTGTGGTTGTCGGCTTCGGGTGTAGCCTCGTCGAGAGACTTAAATGAATAGATGGTTATCTTGGTTGGTGACGTTATCCCTTTTTTTAGGAGTACCCGTGGTTGCCCAAGAAGTTACTTTACACCACGGTGATCTCACCCTAAATGCCAATTTACAACTGGCTCCTGGCAAGACCTTGCAACAAGGGGTGATTCTTATCACCCATGGAACTTTGGCCCATAACACCATGGAGTTGATTGCCAGCCTTCAGGGATCGTTTGCCAGCCAAGGACAGAATACGTTGGCTATTAATCTCAGTTTAGGAGTAGACAATCGCCACGGTCCCTACGATTGTACTGTGCCCCATACTCACCGCCATCAAGACGCTATAACAGAAATAGGGGCTTGGGTTGATTGGTTGAAAAAACAGGGCGTTAATTCAGTAGTGTTGTTAGGACATTCTCGCGGGGGTAACCAGACTGCTTGGTTCGCTGCGGAGCGACTGGATCCTTCGGTAAAAGCTGTGATCCTACTGTCCCCCATGATTTGGGAGCCCGATACTCAGGCAGCAGCCTATCAAACCCGCTTCCATAAACCCCTCGCGGCGTTACTCACCCAAGCGCGGGGAGTAGAACCTACTACCTTACTATCTAACGTGGAATTTCTGTACTGCGCTTCCACCACCGTTCAAGCCGGTAGTGTGCTGAGTTACTACGGAGATGAGCCCCGTTTTGATACCGCTCATCTATTGAGCCGCATCACCGTTCCTACGCTGGTCATTGCTGGGGAATTGGATACCACCATCCCCGATATTCCCGCCAAAGTGGCCAACCTTACCGATCATAATGCTCGATTGGTGGTGATTATTGGTGCCGATCATTTCTTCCGTGACCTCTATGGGGACGAAGTAGCAGAAGCCAGCGTGGCATTTCTTACTCAATTGGCAAGCGGAGCAGCGCCTTAGTGGCCGCCAGCGCAAAACAACGCTGTCCCAGCCGCTTACCGGAAGCAGCAGAGTACATAGATACTCCCCAGGGATTAGAGCGGTTATGCCACCGGTTGAAGCGCTGTTCCTTTATCGCCTTAGATACTGAATTTGTTCGAGAAAAGACCTATTTTCCTCGGCTTTGTCTCATCCAAGTCGCAACTCAGTCCGTATTGGCGTTGATTGATCCCCTGGCTTTAACCGATCTCTCGCCGCTGATAGCCGTTATGGACAAAACCAGTGTTACTAAAGTATTCCATGCAGGCCGCCAGGATCTTGAGATCTTCTATGAGCTAACAGGGCGACTTCCCCAGCCCTTATTCGATACTCAGCTCGCAGCTACCCTGCTGGGACATGGAGACCAGATAGGCTATGCCGCTTTGGTGGAAGCGCGTTGTGGCGTTGTCTTGGAGAAAGCCCACACTCGCACTGACTGGACAGCACGGCCTTTAAGTCCGGGGCAATTGGCCTATGCCGCAGATGACGTACGTTACTTGGTGCCCCTTTACCAGCATCTGCGTCGGCAATTAGAGCAAGATGGGCGGCTGGCCTGGCTGGCAACGGACTTGGCGGCTCTGGGTAATCCAGAAACCTACGCAGCTGATCCTCAGCAGGCTTGGACTCGGGTACGGGGAAGCCAAGGAGTATCAGGAAAAGCACTAGAGCGATTACGCCAGTTAGCGGCTTGGCGAGAACAAAAAGCCCGACTTGAAGATCGGCCACGTCGCTGGGTTATCAACGACGAAGCCTTAGTGGATTTGGCCAGGTTGGCACCGGTAGAGCTGGCGTCTCTCGCTCAATTACGGGGCATGGATGCCACAACAGCGCACCGTTATGGTCCTGCCCTGTTGGAAGTCATCCACACCAGGCAAGGGGAAGCAACCCCGCCTTCCTCCGGCAAACCACGGGAAGCGCTATCTGGGGAGCAAGAAGCGCTAGTGGACTATCTGTTGGCAGTCGTTCGTCTTCAAGCCTTAACCCAACGAGTTACTTTGGCCAGTCTTGCCAGTCGCCGCGACCTGGAAGCCGTAGTATTAGGGGAGCGGGATTTGCCTTTGCTCCGGGGATGGCGACGGGCATTGGCAGGAGAACAAGTGCTAGCGGTTCTGGAAGGACGGGCTCGACTAGCTGTGGTGGCAGGGCAATTGGTGATTGTTAATTCCTGAGGAACGAGATCATGTTGCTGGGCGTTGATTTTGGGTTAACACGTACGGTTGTTGCCGTTGCCGAGAAGAAAGGCTACTCCGTTGTGGGTTTTCGTCGGCCTGGCGGAAAAGTTGTGTCCTGGTATTCCCAGGAACTGGCTACTGAGAAACTTCAAGATAGTGACCAATTGGCCTGGTTGGCAGAACTAACTAGCTACTTTACCCAGCTTTACTCTGACCTCCGTAAGCACTCTACCCTAACTCTCCGACGGGATGAGCCTTTGGCGGTATGGCTAGCTATTTCGCCACTGGCAGGGGGTAACCAGCGTTTTGCCATTCTGGAGGCTGTAGGACGGGCAGGTTTCCAAGTGCTGGGGCTAATGGATCAACCGTTGGCTATCAGCCAGGAATACCGTGGCAATCTTGCTAGCAAAGGAGCCAGCAAGCTTCAAGAAGACTGGTTGAATTACCATTTAAGCGATCAGGCTTTTGTGTGTTCCCGTTTAACCACCGGCGAAGACTCGTTAGGTGATCAGATAACAGCCCAAGCCCATCTTCCCATCGGGGCTAATGACTTTGACCGAATCCTGTCAGATCTGGTGTTAGAACAGCTCCCCAAATTAGCGGATTTCACCGAGGTAGAGCGCTCTGCCCTGCTGGCCCTTTGCCGACAAAAAAGGGAGCAACTGCATCCCAATACGCGGAAAATCACAGTGGAAGTTGATTCTGTGCGTAAGGGTGCAGGGGACGTTTCTCTAGAAGCTTCTGCCTATTACCAGCGTTGTACCCCCTTAGTGGAACAAACATTGGCTGTAGTAGATGGTCTAGCCTCCAACGGGTCCGTTTACCTCACGGGGGAAGGAAGCGAATTCCCGCTGGTATCTCGCCTGTTGCGCAACCATCTGGGACGGCGGTTCCAGAAAGCTGATCAACCCGCTGGTACTGTCGCGCTAGGGCTGGCTAGAGGGCGTCAACTACCGTCTCCATTAGGTTGGTTTGGGATATGGCGGGAAGAGAATGCCGGCCAGGGGACGACTTTCGATCCGTTGTTTACCTTAACCGGACCTGCGTCTCCCGGGGCAGTACTGGCAACACGGACCTATCAACCCGCCCATAACCTGGGGCACTACCGTTACCTGGTCTGTAGCCACTTAAGTGAGGGGGGTATTCCCGCTGGAATAGTCACTCTCCGGGGGGATCTGCGTTTCCCTTTGGATCCCGCGTTAGCAACTGAGCAGAACCTTCAGTCTATTCCCGTTACCCGGGTTTCCTCCCTCGAAGATAGCTGGGTGGAAGAAGTCTACCAGGGGGACGAAGAAGGCACTGTTCAAGTCACTTTTTATCACCACCGTGCCGGTTACAGCCGATGTTACCGGCTGGCCTAAGCACCTAGCTTTTCCTGACCCGCTCCCATGCTCAACAACCTTCGTACTACTACCAAGCTTTGGCTAATCATTGGATTGGCTGTTATTGGTACCCTGCTCATTGGCCTTTCCACGGCTTTTAGTCTTCGTGACACCCTACTGGGAGAGCGTCGGGAACAGGTTAAAAGTATCGTTGAAGTCAGTCTTGGAGTCGTGGGCCATTACCAGGAATTGGCTAATGCTGGCACGCTGACCCTCCCCCAAGCCCAGCACGCCGCCAAGGAAACTATTCGGGCTATGCGCTACGCCGGAGAAGAGTATCTATGGATCGTGGATGATCAGGGAGTCGGCGTCATGCATCCCGTTAATCCCAATGTTGAGGGAAAGGCTCAGTTGGGAATAAGGGATGGGCGTGGGAAATTACCGTTTGATGAATTTGTTCGCACCGCCGCCCAGAGGGGAGAAGGTTTCGTGGATTATTACTGGCCCAAACCGGGGAGTAATACACCAGAGCCTAAAGTGTCTTTTGTTAAAGGGTTTCCTGCCTGGAAATGGATTGTCGGTTCTGGATTGTACTACGACGATTTAGAAGATGCCTTTCAGCGTCGTTTAACTCAAATCGCCGTCATGACCCTGGTCTTATCAGCAGTTCTACTGGCCGTCGCGGGCCTGATCAGTCGTCACATTGCCAATCGATTGGGGCAGTTGCGGGATGCTGCTGTCGGTGTGCAGGAGCAACACAATCTAACCATTAGGACCAATCTCTCTGGTAAGGATGAATTGGCCGAATTGGGTCGAGCTACCAATGGATTACTGGATAATTTTCAGCGAACTTTGGGGCAAGTGGCCCAATCATCCATCGAGCTTTCCGGAGCAGCAGACGAGTTGGCGAAGGTAACTCAACAAACCAGCCAACGGATGCAGCATCAGCAGCAAGAGATTACTTCAGTTGCTACCGCCATGACGGAAATGGCTGCTACAGTCCAAGAAGTAGCCATAAGTACTATGCGAGCGGCCCAAGCTGCCCAACAAACGGACACCGAAGCGGCTCGGGGGCGAGTGGTTGTTGCCGAGACCATTACCATTATCCAGCAGGTTGTGAAGGGAGTAGAAGAAGCTGCTGATGTTATTCAGCAGTTGGCTGCCCATAGCGATGAAATCGGCAGTGTAGTGGAAACCATCCGCAGTATTGCTGGCCAAACCAACCTACTGGCCCTTAATGCCGCCATCGAGGCTGCTCGAGCCGGTGAACAGGGACGAGGTTTTGCGGTAGTGGCCGATGAGGTGCGCTCCCTGGCCCAGCGTACCCACGTTTCTACTCAGCGCATCCAGGAAATCATTGCTACCCTACAAACAGGAACCATCGCCGCAGTAACTGCCATTGACCGAGGACGTCAACAAGCCCGGGAGAGCGTTCATCAAGCAGGATTGGCCGGCACTTCCCTCCAGACCATTGCCCAAGCGGTAGCCACCATCAGTGACATGAGTACTCACATCGCCAGTGCGGCGGAAGAGCAGAGTCAGGTTGCTGATGAAATCAACCGTAACATCGCGGATATTAACCGGGTAGCGGAAGATACTGCCCGTGCTGCAGAACAGGGAGCAGCCGCAGGGACAGGATTGGCCAACCTAGCCGTTCGCCTACAGGGATTGGTTAGCCACTTCACTGTTTAGTCGTAGGGGAGGGGGTCGGCATCCCTTGTTTTTTTTCTGCAATTAACGGCATCTTCCCCGGAGGAGGCAGTGGTTCATCGTCGTCCATCAGGATACGATGGGCCGGACCTTCCAAGTCGTCAAATTGGCCGCTGCGCACAGCCCACAAAAAAACCCATACAGCGAAGGCTAATATGCCGGCACTCATGGGGATAAGAACATAAAGAATTTCCATAGCGTTCCACAATTGTCATCAATAAGGAATTTATGACCATCACGGTGGTCAAACCCACTCCATCCTCTCCCTGGACATGATCGATGAATGATACAACCATCACCAATGATGAACAATTTAATGATATTGCGTCAATCGTTTTCAATAATATTCTAAACCGTCGATCGGTACGACGGTTTAGAAAAGATACTATCCCCGCTGATATATTAGAGAAAATTCTTGCGGCGGGCAATGCTGCGCCTTCTGCTGGTAATTTAAAATCTCGCGAATTTATCGTATTAACGACTCAAGAAGAAATAGACTCGGTGTTGAGTTATATTTTTTCTGCTCGAATCATGGAACAAAAAAGTTATTTTAGAAATGCAGCAGCACTTGTTTTAATGTGTGCCAACCCTGCTCGCAGTAAGCAAAAATATAAACGGGGCCGGTTATACGCAACTCAAGATGCTACTTTAGCAGGGCAGAATATGTTGCTAATGGCAACGGCACTAGGTTTAGGAAGCTGTTGGATAGGACAAGTTAAAGAAAAGAAGCTAATGAAAACTTTTAATATCCCTGAAGAATTGCGAATTATAGGCATTGTTGCGATTGGTTATAAAGAATAAAAATTTTTAAAAAAATGGAGCCAAACACCCAAAATAGTATACCTATTACCAGCGATCAATTAGATCTATGGCTGGATGGGGTCCTGGCTCTGTGCCAACGCGGGCAACTAGTCGATGGTATCCTTCACTTAGGACAAGCGCTACGTTTCGATCATCCAGCAGTAATGGCCTATAGCAAAAACCGCTGGGCCAACAGTGGATTTTTACAAAATGCCCTTGCTCTTTGGGAGCGATTAATTGATACCGGTCATTTTTCAAACTCTTTTCCAAGTGAACTAGAATTAAGGAATTTCTTAACAAATCAATTCGCCAATCAGCAAGAATCGCTAATTGAGGATTTGACTGTTAACCAATGCTGGCAGCAACGTTTATTACTTCATGTTGGTTGTGGCGATAAAACTCAACAAGACACCGGACCAGGTTTCCTGTCTCCGGCTCAATGGCGGGAAATACGAGTTGATGTGGATCCAGGGGCTAACCCTGATATCCGGGGTAGCCTTACCAATCTAGCTGCTATTCCTTCCCACTCTGTGGATGCTGTGTTTTCCTCTCACACCTTGGAGCATTTGTATTGGCAGGAGGTCCCTAAGGCCCTGGGGGAAATCTATCGCGTTCTTAAACCCAGCGGTTTTACCTTGTCCTGGGTACCTGATTTACAAGTAGCGGCTCAATGGATATTGCAGGACAAAATGTTTGAAGTAATCGGTCGTACCCCATTTGGGCCATTAACACCCTTCGATCTGGTATTCAGTCATCGGGGAGCCGTTGATCGTCATAACCCGGCGATGGCTCATCACTGTGGCTTCACCTTAACTACCCTTGGACAAGTCCATCAAACCGCTGGATTTGGTGCTGTCTATTGCAAACCCCGCATTGCCGGTTTTGACCTACAGGGATTAGCTACCAAAGCTATCGTCCCCCCTCCACTGCTTCAAACCCTGGCTGCTGTTTACTTTTACTAACTTCCGCAAAATTGCCTTAACTTAGGTCAAGGAGATGTTCCGATCATCTTCCCAGACTGTCGAATGTCTTTGCCTCGATTCTTGTCCTAAAATTTACCCTTACCCGTAGGCACATACGGGGATCGATAAACCAACCAAAGGGGAACACTGCAATGCGATCCAAGTGGGGCGTGCTCAGCGCCAGCCTGTTCTTGTTTATTGCCCAGGGCGTGGCCCTGGCATCGGTAAAGGAACCACCCAAAGAATTCTCTCAGGAAACCAAGGAGTGCGTGGCTTGCCACGAAAAACAGAACCCCGGCATCATCCAGCAGTGGGGAGATAGTAAGCATTATCGGGCTAAGGTTGGTTGCTATGAATGCCATGCCGCCGATGCCAAGGATCCGGACGCTTATATCCATGACGATAAAAAGGTTAAGAAACCTATTTCCATTATCGTCAGTCCCAAGGATTGCGCTAATTGCCATGAAAAAGAAGTCAAGGAGATGACAGAATCTCACCACGCTAAGGCCGGTCGCATTTTGGGCTCCTTAGATAACCTGTTAGCTGATGTGGTGGAAGGCAACAACGCCATGATCACTCCTGGGTTCCCTGAAGGAAATTCTGCTGCTTCGGTAAACGGCTGTTGGCAATGCCATGGTTCAGAAGTGAAGGTGCTGAAAGACGGTCAATTAGATCCGGCTACTTGGCCTAATACCGGTATTGGCCGCATTAATACCGATGGATCAGAGGGCGCTTGCTCTGCCTGTCATTCCCGTCACAAGTTCTCAGTAGAACAAGCCCGTAACCCAGAAACTTGTGGTAAATGTCACTTAGGTCCCGATCATCCCCAAAAAGAAATCTATGAGGAATCTAAGCACGGTATCGCCTTCCACGCCAATAAGGACAAGATGAATTTAGGTAGTGGAAAGTGGATTGTTGGGGTGGATTATAATGCCGCGCCCACCTGCTCTACTTGCCACATGAGTGCTACCCGCAAACAACCCGTGACCCACGATGTGGGTATGCGTATCTCCTGGAATAATCGGCCAGAAGTTTCAGTTCGCCCCGAAACTTCAGATGCCAAGATGGGGTTGGCCGGTGCCAATGTGGATTGGAAAACTCGTCGCCAAAATATGAAAGATGTATGTATGGCTTGCCACGACGAGGGTTATGTGGACGCTTTCTATACCCAATACGATTCATTGGTGAGCTTGTATAACGACAAGTACGCCAAACCGGGCCAAGAATTAATGGCTGTGGCTAAACCTCTTTTGAAACCGGCAGCATTTAGTAACCCGGTTCAATGGACTTGGTTTGAATTATGGCACCACGAAGGACGTCGCGCCCGCCATGCTGCCTCTATGATGGGGCCGGATTATACCCATTGGCATGGTACCTACGAGCTGGCTCGGAATTTCTACTCCAAGTTAATTCCTGAGCTAGAGGATTTGGCAGAGGAAGGGGAGAATTCCGGTAATGGGGACAAGGTCAAAGCTGCTGCTGCTCTACGCGCCAAGATCAACGAAGTATTAAACACTAAAGACCATCGCTGGTATTTAGACAAGTTGGATCCTGCAGAGAAGGAAAAGCGCAAGAAAGCGGCTGAAGCCTTTAAAGCTCGTTACGCTAAGTAACCTTTAGACATTCACCTAAACCACCCGTCCCCCTCCCAAGAGGGGGACTTTTTTTGTGAGTGATGTCCCATCATGCTAAAACCTATCCTAATCTGCTTATCTCTCTTGGCTTTTTCCTCTTGGGGAGGAGCTGAAGAAACTGTTTCTAATCAACCCGTTTCTAATCAACCCCAAGCAATAGAACAACAGCTTCGGGCAGGAATTCAGGATAATCCTCAGGCCGCTCTACCCTATGCCCAGTTGGCAGCATTTCTACTAAGTCAGGGGCGTAATGGCGAAGCGGTAGAGAATTATCAACAAGCGATCATGCGAGATCCCAACAACCCAGCGCTATTCATTGCTATTGCTTTGGCCTATCTCCACGACGACCATCATGAGCGAGCTATGCTGATGGTTCAAGAAGCTCTGCGGCTGGATCCTGATTCGGTGAATGGGAAGAAACTATTGGATTATTTAAAGAATTAGTCAGATCAGAGTTAATCTTCTGCTCTAGATCTGCACTCACGGCTGCCAGATCCCGTAGGGCCATTAGGGGAGGTAGATTATCTAGGCTTTTCAGACCAAAGTAGTCAAGGAATCGTTTCGTTGTGGCATACAGCGCGGGGCGACCAGGCACTTCCCGGTGGCCTACCACCCGTATCCACTCTCTTTCTTGCAGGGTCTTCAAGATAGAACTCGCCACGGTAACCCCTCGAACATCTTCGATTTCTGCTCGAGTTACCGGCTGGCGATAAGCTACTAACGCTAGGGTTTCCAACAGGGCACGGGAATAACGGACAGGGCGTTCTTCCCACAGTCGTCCAATCCAAGGCGCTAGTTCTCGGCGTACCTGATAACGCCAACCACTCGCCACCTCCACTAGTTCTACCCCTCGTCCTGCACAGGCAACTGACAAATCGGCTAGAACCTCCCGCAAAACTGCCCGAGAGGGTCGATCATCGTCACTGAAAAGGCCCTCGATTCGATCCAAGGGGAGAGGCTGACCTGCTGCTAGCAAGGCACCTTCCACGATGGCATGTATCGGATTCTGAATTTCGATATTGTTAACCATCACACCATTCTCCAAGAAATGGGATAGGCTTGCTCATAGGCCTCTCTAATAGCCGTTACCACTTCTTGGCTGGCCGCTAAATTGCCTTCTTGAGCTAATTGTTCCAGCTGTCGGCAGTACAGAGTCACTTGGGTAACACCAAAATTAGTACTGGCTGATCGCAGGCTGTGGGCTATTCGTCTCGCTGGGTAAAGGAAGGCGGTGAATCTGTTACTGGAGAATTAAACCAACGAGCTAATAAAATCCCTATCTGAGTTTGAGTGAACGGTTTACTGAGAAAATCGTCCATGCCAGCTTGAAGGCAATGCTCTTGGTCACTAGCGAGGATATGAGCCGTTAGGGCAACTACGGGTAAACGCTTGTTTCCTGAACAGTGCGCTTCTTCCCACTGACGAATTAAGGTAGTTGCAGTAAAACCATCCATTTCAGGCATTTGACAGTCCATTAAAATTAAATCCCATGGACGTTGTTTAGCCTTCTCTAACGCAACTCGACCATTCCGAGCTACTACCACGGTACAACCAAATTCCTCCAACATAGCCACAGTTACTTCTTCATTAACAGGATTATCTTCTACTAATAAAACTTGTTTATCTGGAAAATAGAGTGCTATTTTATCCTGTTGGTTAATTTCTAAATGAAGGGGAGACGAAGCTGTGTTACCTTGCTCAAAGTGAATAGTAATCTGGAAAGTTGCTCCACCTCCAGGTTTACTCTGGACATCAATAGAACCTCCCATCATTTCTACTAATTGCTGAGTAATTGTTAATCCTAATCCTGTACCTCCATAACGGCGAGTAGTGGAATCGTCTGCTTGAGTAAATGGATTAAAAATACGCCCCAAAACATCTTTACCCAACCCAATTCCGGTGTCTTGTACAGTGAAGCGCAATATAACTCGCTGTCCGTCATCGGCTAATCGGTCAATAGACAGTATTACACTTCCTTTTTCGGTAAATTTTATGGCGTTACTAAGCAGATTAGTAAGTACTTGCCGTAAGCGGAAAGGATCTCCTTTCACACTGTCTGGAATACCTTTTCCTAGGCAATAATTGGCAGTTAGTCCTTTATTATGGACTTGTCCAAGAAACATCTCTAGCACTTCATTTCCCAAAATTTTTGGAGAAAATTCAATATTTTCTAAGGTAAGTTGACCCGCTTCAATTTTAGATAAATCTAAAATGTCACTAATAATAACAAGTAAAGATTGTGCTGATCTTTGAGCGGTTTGCGTATAATGCAGTTGTGTAGTATTTAAGGTAGTCCCTAAGAGTAACTCTATCATTCCCAATACCCCATTCATAGGGGTGCGAATTTCATGGCTCATATTGGCTAGAAAACGAGACTTAGCTTGGTTGGCCGCGTCAGCAATCTCTTTAGCTTGTTGTAGGGCTTGCACAGCTTGAGTGAGATTGTTGTTAGATCGAGATAATTCAGCGGTACGGATACGAACTTCTTCTTCTAAATGTTCTCGAGCTTGTTCTAGTCGCTGATCTCTAGCTTGAATCTGAGCCAACATATCATTGAATCCACCCATTAATTGACTTAATTCACCATCTCCCATAGGGGTGACACGTAACGAATAGTCTCGATTAATTGTTACTGCTCGAGTTGCTGCAACTAGATGTAAAATAGGATCAGATATTACTCTTTGTAGGCGAGAAGAGAGCACATAAGCTGCAATAGCAAACACCATAGTAAATAGTAACCCAATTCCGACATAACCCATTAAATTAACATAAAGTCCCGTTAAATCAGTTTGTAGGTAAACAGTGCCAATTCTTTCTCCATTTAAAAAAATAGGCTTGAAGATATGAATATAGCGCTGCGAAATATAATATTCTTGGTTTCCCATAGGAATAGCAATCAAGGAATTATTTTTTTCTTCTGGGGGGAGACTGGGAGGTTGATAACAAGCAAAAATTTGATCGTCTTGGGAAAACAAAATAGCAGTATGAATTTGCGGGATAGCTCCTAGGGCTTCCAGATTATTTTGAGCTGCTCGCTGATCACCGAAAACCAGGGCAGCGGCGCTATTACGACCGGTAATTTCAGCAACAGAGGACATTCCTTCCCGTAATGCGCCTACAAAGGAAAAAGCCTCGTATACCGAAAAACTCAAACCCGCTAGCACCAGCACCACTAGGCTGCTGGCCATCATCAACGTCACTAACTGGCGCCGGATAGGCGCGTTCTGTAGCCACTCATTCACCATCGCTGAATTCCAACAGAGTTGCAGTTACCCCGACCCACCAGGGTAGCCCTGGCAAAGGTTAGTTTGGAGATTATGTACAATTCGTAATAATGTTGTTGTCGATCAGCAACAAGTTGTTGCCAAAAGGTACCATGATGCACTAGACTATTAGTCATCACTTATGGGCAGTTTGCCTGGAACCACCCCTAAGAGCGTTGAGTACCACTACTTGAGAGGTCACGAACATGAACCCTTACCTGGACGCAAAACCTTGGAGAGCGGCGTTAGTTTGGCTGCCCATGGCCCTGCATCCCCTGGATTCTGCTGCCGCCCCCTCCGACGCAGAGCCCCCTGGCAAAGTTACCAGCAATGCGTCTGATTCATCGTCCATTGAAGTGCCTCGCAAAGAAGCCACAACTGTACCGGCTCACATGAAAGATCGGGGACCGGAAAACACACAACGGGCCTTTGTAGACACCGTTTTACCCCTAGTGTTATTGGAAAACGAGCGCATCGAAGGCAAACGTAAAAAGATGGAGCAACTTTTCAGTCGATTGGAGCTAGGCTCTGCGCTGGACGGAAATGAGCGAGACTGGTTGCGATCCTTAGCCGCTGAGTATCGAGTAGATGGCGATCCCCTACGGGAAACTTCAGCCCGCAAGGAATTACGGGCTCGGGTTGACATCGTTCCAGCAGATCTGGCCATTGCCCAAGCGGCAACTGAAACTGGTTGGGGGGTATCCCGAGCGGCCCACCGGGACAGAGATTTGTTTGGGATGACAGCCATACCCACTCGGACTATCAAAACTGCCAGCGGCAAGCGAATTCATGCGCCCCGGTTTGATAATCTACGGGAATCGGTGCGGACTTACATCCATAACCTCAATAGTCACGTTGCTTATTCTCCTCTACGTACCATTCGCGCCAAGCTTCGCACCGAGCGTAAGCCTATTCAGGGAACCGTTGTAGCAGAAGGATTGGTGAAATATTCTCAGCGGGGCAAAGCCTACGTAAAGCAAGTGCGGAGTATTATCCAAGACCACGGTTTAGGCCGTTATGTCAACGCCCGGCTCATGCCGGGACGGGATCAAATGGCTTACGCCACAGGGGTTTCCCCCTAATTGAGTTTCCCCCAACAGCCACCGAGAGGTGGCTGTTGTTACCCCAACCAGTTGAACTAATCGTAATCTGGCGTAGCACGGATACGATGGAAGGTCAGGTCTGCGCCGTTGTACTCCCCTTCTTGGTCCATTCGAATTCCCACCAGTTGTTTCATTGAGCCGTACACCACCAGGCCACCAGCAAGGGCTACTAGAATTCCTGCCAGAGTCCCCACCACTTGAGCTGCCAGACTCACGCCCCCTGCACCGCCTAAAGCAGGCAAGCCGAATATTCCAGCAGCAATACCGCCCCAAGCACCACACAAACCATGGAGGGGCCACACTCCTAGAACATCATCGATACGCCAACGGTTTTGAGTTGCCGTAAAAGCCCAGACGAACAGTAATCCAGCCGCTATTCCAGTAATTAATGCACCAATGGGATGCATGATGTCAGAACCTGCACACACCGCCACCAATCCAGCCAAGGGACCGTTGTGAACGAACCCTGGGTCGTTGCGACCAGCTAACAACGCCGCTAAGGTTCCTCCCACCATCGCCATCAATGAATTAACTGCCACTAGGCCGCTAATAGTTTCCAGAGTTTGGGCTGACATAACATTGAAACCAAACCAACCTACTGTTAATACCCAAGCGCCTAAGCTTAAAAAAGGAATATTGGAGGGAGGATGGGCATGAATTTCTCCATTACGCCCATAACGGCCATAGCGGGCTCCCAATAGAATTACCGCCGGTAATGCAATCCAGCCTCCCATGGCATGTACCACCACGGAACCAGCGAAATCGTGAAACTTAGCAGCGAATAAGCTTTGTAGTATATCTTGTAGACCGAAACGGCCATTCCAAGCGATTCCCTCAAAGAAGGGATATACAAATGCTACTAGTAAAAAAGTAGCCCCTAACTGAGGATAAAAACGAGCCCGTTCGGCAATACCACCGGAAATAATAGCGGGAATAGCGGCGGCAAAAGTCAATAGAAAAAAGAATTTAACTAATTCATAGCCACTACGCATTGCTAGTGTTTCGGCACCATGAAAAAAATGGACGCCATAAGCGACATAGTAACCAATGAAGAAGTAAGCAATGGTGGAAACCGAAAAATCGCTTAATATTTTAACCAGGGCATTAACCTGATTTTTGAATCGTACTGTCCCTAGCTCCAAAAAAGCGAAACCAGAGTGCATTGCTAGTACCATCACGGCTCCCATCAAGACGAACAACACGTCGCCCGATGTTTTTAGGTTTTCCATCGTGTGCCCCTCATCGGCAGAAAAAAACCGCCACCGACTGCAGGATTCATTCCATCGACTGGAAATGGGAGAGAAGTCCCCGGGAAACTCTCGATCTCGCACCTTTCAAGTGCGCTACTGAATAAAAATGCTTTGTTGTAGTGCGCTAACTTGGCTTAATGGATTTTTCGACGAGTAAGGGATAACGCTAACAATCCGCCAACCCCGGCCAAGGCAAACAACAGAGGTAGCAGACTAACCCAAGCGGCAGGAGGAAGCTCCCGCGTTACTACTGATTGGCTAGGATCATTGGGATTAACCCAACAAGTGGCCAGACTACCGGACGGGTGAGTAATCACAAAAGACTGCGCCCTCTCCTGGGAACGGACAAGATAACCATCGACAAAGCTATAACGGTCTCCTAGGTAGCTATGGCCATCTTGACGGAAGCTGTAACGCAATACCAAACCACCTCGACCAAAATCCTCCGCTACCATTCCCACTGAGCTATCCCCCTCTCCTACTAACCGGGCCTCCTCGATCAAACAAGGAACGGGTGTCCAATGACTTGCTTGCTGGTTTTGCCACCAGGGACCCAAAAAAGATTGCCAACTAAACCATCCTCCTGTCAGTAACAATAAAACTGATAAAAGAGTAGCAACCCTCCGGGGTGAGATAAGAGAAAAAGAGAGAGAAATCATTGGGAACGTGCCAAGTAACTGAGGATAAATTCCAGCGCTTCCAAACGATTGTAAGTTTGCTGGGGACTATCACCCCAGACGGTCGTGCCATGATTACGAATCATTAACCCTGGCAACACTGGGAGCTGTTGATTAAAGCGGGTTACCATCGCTTCAGCAATCCGGGAAATATCTAGATAATTGGCAAATAAGGGCAGCGCTACTTGGGGATGCTCCTCCCATACCCCTAGCCCTTTAATCATTTCCAAGGGAGGAAGAGGCAACGCCAATGCTTCCGTGGGAACGGCATTCGCTGCTAAACAGGATTCCACGGTGTGGACATGGAATACAGCCTGTATCTGCGGGAATAATCTATATAATGCCAAGTGAATAGCCGTTTCTGCAGAGGGTTTATCTTGCGGTTGGTGTTGTTTTACCACTTGACCCGTCGCTACTGCGACCTGCAATAGATCCCGCTCTCCCAAATACCCTTTGGGACGACCGCTGGCAGTGATCCAACAGTTATCCCCCGTTCGAATGCTAAGGTTACCTGCTGTTCCTGCCATCCAACCTCGTTGGTGAAAATTTCGTGCTGCCTCTATTAGCGCCTGAGGGGGCGATAAGCTGTCAAGTCCGTCACTCATAACTGTTTCTCTCCTGCGTGATTTGGGTCTTTTTTGGCTTGGGAGCGTTCGTCCTTCCCGCGCATCACTTTCGGGCCTATCGCGCCCGTAGCCAACGCTAAAATATTTCGGGCGGCGTTGGTATCCCGATCATGAATGGCACTGCAATCAGGACAAGTCCAGGTTCTTACGCAACCAGGTACCGGGCTCACTCACCCTCCTTGGTGAGCTTTGATGGGTGCGTTGACAATTACCGGCGTACCTGAGTATGTTGCCCGCCCTTTGTTAGCCCCCCAGTGGGGCTTACCCCCCTCTGAGGAGAGTTGCTATGAAACAGACTTTTCAGCCCCACGTGTTGAAGCGGAAGCGTGACCATGGTTTTCGCGCCCGGATGAAAACTCGGGGGGGAAGATTAGTGCTCAAGGCCCGCCGCGCCAAAGGGCGGCACCGGCTTACCGTCTAATACTTGCGGTGGCGGAAACAGGGTTCTCTGGGTTCCCTAAGGGTAGACGGTTACTTCATCGTTACCAGTTCGATCAGGTGTTTACTCAGCCCTGTCGAGCGGGTGGGGGCGGTGTGACGGTCCTGGCCCGCCCCAATGGATTAGCCCAACCTCGTCTTGGTTTGGTCATTGCCAAGCGGGTTGTGCGCCAGGCTGTTAGCCGCAATCGCATCAAGCGGCTGGCACGGGAGGCCTTCCGCCAGTTGCAGGCCCACTTGGGCGGCCTTGATGTCATTGTCATGGCCCGCCCCGGGGTGGTAGATCGGGATAACCCTGCCATCACCCGCGCTTTAACCAAGTGTCTCCTAGATGTGGTGAATCGATGCAACAGGTCCTAATCCTGCTGGTGCGGGCCTATCGTTATTTTTTGAGTCCCCTCATCGGCAGTCAGTGCCGTTTCTATCCCACCTGTTCCCAGTATGCCCTGACCGCTCTTGAGCGACATGGCGCACTGCGGGGATCGTGGCTTACCTTGCGTCGGCTAGCCCGCTGCCACCCGTGGCACTCTGGCGGTGTCGACCCCGTTCCTGACAAGCTTCCCAGGCCTTAGACATGGAAAATCAGAAACTCCTGCTGTACATCGCTCTCTCGTTCGTGTTGCTAATGCTCTGGCAAGCCTGGCAGCAAGATTATGGCTCTCAGCCCCTTGCCACCGAACAAGTGGCTGTTACCCCCTCTTCGGTAGCTCCTGTCGCTGCGCCTAATGTGACAACAGGGGGGGGGATTCCCTCGGCAGATATCCCTCGCCCAGTGGAAGCGGCCCCTAGCCCTGTCGCGGCGGCTATGAAATCGGGGGAGCGAATTAAAGTCATCACCGACTTGCTACAGGTAGAAATTGATACCCTGGAAGGAGATATTCGTCGAGCCGAGTTACCGGCTTACCCCGTATCCCTCAATTCTCCTCAGGAACCTTTCCAGTTGATGGGGGATGTTTCAGGCCAGTTGTTTATCGCCCAGGCGGGTCTGTTAGGAACGAGCGATTCCGTTGCCCCTAACCGTAACGCTCAATACCAAGCCGAACAAAGTGAATATCACCTTGCAGTAGGCCAAGACGAGTTACGGGTTCCCCTACGTTGGCAAGGGAACAATGGGGTTACCGTAACCCGTACCTACGTGTTTCACCGTAACAGCTATCAAGTACGCTTAGAGCAACAAGTCGAAAATGGCTCCACTCAGGAATGGCGGGGGCAGTCTTACGTCCAATTTCAGCGATCGGAACCCCTTGAAAACCGTTCTGCTTTCGGCATTTACACTTTCACCGGCGGTGTAGTTTCCAGCCCAGACAATCTCTACGATAAAATGGACTTTGCCCGGATGCGTAAAGAAAATCTGAGTAAGGATTTCAGCGGTGGCTGGATTGCCATGATTCAACATTACTTTGCTGCCGCCTGGATTCCGCCAGCTGAAGGTATTGTCCACGCCTACTCCAAATCTCTGGAGGGAGGGCGTTTTGTTCTAGGCTATCTCGGTCCCCAGACCAGCGCTGCCCCAGGAAGCAATGCCACTTTGGTAAACACTCTGTACATTGGTCCTAAGGAGCAAAAACGGCTAGCCAGCACCGCCCCCCACCTGGATCTCACGGTGGACTATGGCAAGCTCACCGTGCTGGCAGAACCCATTTATTGGCTGTTAGACGTGATTCACAAAGGAATAGGCAACTGGGGTTGGTCCATCATCCTCCTTACTGTTTTAATCAAGCTGGTGTTTTTCCACTTGTCTGCCACTAGCTATAAATCCATGGCCCAGATGCGCAAGCTAGCTCCCCGCATTCAGTCATTGAAGGATCGCTATGGTGATGATCGGCAGAAGTTAAATGAAGCCATGATGGAGATGTACCGCCGGGAGAAGATCAATCCATTGGGGGGATGCTTGCCCATCCTGGTGCAGATACCGGTGTTCATCGCCCTCTACTGGGTGTTAGTAGAAAGCGTAGAACTACGGCAAGCACCCTGGGTTCTATGGATCTATGATTTATCCGCTCAAGATCCCTATTACGTATTACCCCTGGTGATGGGGGTGTCGATGTTTATCCAGCAGCGCCTTAGCCCAGCACCACCGGATCCTATTCAGGCAAAGGTGATGATGGCCATGCCCATCCTTTTCACCTTCATGTTCCTATTCTTCCCTGCAGGATTGGTACTCTACTGGGTGATCAACAACACTCTGTCCATTGCCCAGCAGTGGTATATCACTGAGAAGTTTGGACATTAAGGCTTGTTTGAAGATTTCCGCTCCTGAGACTTAAGTAGTCCATACGACAGTGAGGGACTAAGCATTAGGGGCGGACTTTAAGTAGTCCATGTTAATATACCTATTGCCCGTTGCAGCTAGCTGCTGGGTATCCCTTTAATCCTTAAGATTGTTGCAGGAGACCGATCATGGCGAGCTTTGACCAAGAGTTGGATGCTTCCGGACTAAATTGCCCACTGCCCATTCTGCGGGCGAAAAAAGCCCTCGGGGCCCTAGAGAGTGGCAAGGTACTGCGGATCATCGCTACCGATCCCGGTTCCGTGAAGGATTTTGAGGCCTTCGCCAAACAGACCGGTAACAAGTTGCTGGAATCCGGTGAGGAAGGCGGCAAGTTCGTCTTCTTAATCCAGAAAGCCTAATCCCGGCGCACCACTTCGCGGGGAACCGTCAATGTCCAAGAAGTTAGCCATTATTGCCACTAAGGGTACCCTAGACTGGGCTTACCCTCCCTTCATCCTCGCCTCTACGGCGGCGGCTTTAGGTTACGACGTCCAGATATTTTTCACCTTCTACGGCCTGAAGCTGGTGGAAAAGAATCTTGATCTACAGGTCAGTTCTCTGGGTAATCCGGGTATGCCCATGCCCATGCCGGTACCGGTGTTGGTACAGGCCCTGCCGGGTATGCAGAGCATGATGACTTACATGATGAAGCAAAAAATGAAGGCCAAGGGTGTGGCCAGCGTGGAAGAGCTCCGTGCTTTGTGCGTCGAAGCCGACGTAAAAATGGTTGCTTGTCAGATGACGGTAGATCTGTTTGAGTTTGACGCGAAAAACTTCATCGACGGCATCGAGCTAGGTGGCGCGGCCACTTTCTTTGAATTTGCTGGCGAATCCGATATCTGCCTGTATATCTAATGGTTCACAGCGGGCTCGGCATAGAATCCTGTGTCAAGCCCGCTTTGTTGTGGAGTGATGTTGTAAGGTAGCACTCAGGTTATTGTCAGACCTCTTATCTTTCATTTTTTCAGGAGTTATACGATGGGTACGGCACGCGGTTGCACCTTCCCCGATGATCTTTGGTATAACGTCGAAGACAATATATGGGGACGTCAGGAGAGCGATGGCACGGTCACCATTGGCATGACCGGTTATGCGGTGTCCTTGGCGGGCCAAATCGTGGCTTACACCCCTAAAAAAGCGGGCAAAGAAGTTAAGCAAGGCAAATCCGCCGCGACGGTAGAATCGGGTAAGTGGGTTGGCCCCGCTAAGTCCCTAGTGAGCGGTGAAATTGCTGCCACCAATCCAGCCTTGGCGGCTAATCCTGGATTAATCAACAGCGACCCTTACGGTCAAGGTTGGTTAGTGCGGATCAAACCCTCAGATTGGGCCGGAGAATCGGCTGTTCTGCTGCAGGGGCAAGCAGCTCTGGATGCCTTTGAAAAGAAAATGGAGGCAGATGGTTACGGTGGTTGCTAACCCCTAACCCTTCAAAGAGAACCGATGTCCACCGTCCATCCGCCTGATGGGGTCGCGGCTTCTGCTGTCACGGAGGCATCTCCTCCCTGGCACCACCTCATCGGGCAGGTGGAGTCTCTGACAGATCTCCCGTTGGATGAATATCTGCTAGAGCGGCTTGCTTCTCAGGGCCAGGGAATAACTCGAGATATCCATTTTTATACCCCCACTTTTAAATCGTTTGAAACTAGTGAATTAACTTGCCAAGCCGCCACAACCTGGCCCGCTATTTCGGTCACTGGTTCCGATTGTCGCCTGCACTGCGATCATTGCCGAGCTGAACTGCTTAAACCCATGATTCCGGCTCGTACCCCGGAAACACTATGGGCTGTGGTTAGTGGTCTAGCGGAGGCTGGCGCTAAGGGAATGTTACTAACGGGGGGGTCTAACGTCCGTAACGAAGTGGATTACACCCCGTTTTATTCTGTCCTAGAGCGCATTAAGACCACTTGGCCATTGTTTCGTATTGCCGTACACACCGCTTTGATGGATGGCCCAACAGCGAGAGCATTGGCAAATGCCGGTGCCGATATCGCCATGATGGATGTGATCGGGGCTCAGGAAACCATTACCCAGGTTTACCACCTGCGGCGATCCGTAGCTGATTTTGAAGCCACCCTAGAGGCATTGGTGGCTACCTCCATGAAGGTAGTACCCCATATTGTATTGGGGCTGCACTATGGCCAGTTAAAAGGG